>CALIQO010000032.1 GCA_938044055.1 uncultured Saprospiraceae bacterium | reverse complement strand
ATACAGAAAATAGAATTATCAGAATTACTATAGAAGGCTGCGAGCTCGATAATCCATTATGGGGTTACTTCAGTTTGTCTAAACTAGCAACTGCAGAGTCTCTTTCTGGGAATATATTACTAGACCCTGATGTGAATAATAAATTTTCTGTGAGGTCTGAAGATGGAAGCATAGAAGAAATATGGCAAGTTGTTTTCAATAATACATCTAATCTAGAATTAGAAATTCTCAGTTCTAAAATCCTTATCTATCCTACACCTAGCTCAGATTATGTTTATATTTCAACAGAAGAAAATCTATCCAAAATAGAACTATATGACTTAACAGGAAAGTTGTATTCCGTACATTATTCTAGTAAAAACAGAATAGATATATCAATGCTTAATACAGGGATATATTTCCTCAGAGCATTAACTGCAGAAGGCAATCAAGCAATTAAAAAGGTAATCAAGTTATAGTTTATCTTGGCAATCTTAATTAAAAGGGTTCTGGTGCATTCTAGATTTATCTTCCAGAAATGAGTTTTTCGAAATCTTTAGGTGATTTTTCTATGACACCAGAAGGGAATACGTCGTGAACATATGAACCGTCTTTTTTCAAAACTAGATAAGAAGGATATGATTTCAATTTAAAATGAGATTTAATCTCTTGGATCGCAATATCAGGAACGAGATAGTGGTGGCCTGCAGATTTTAATTCTATGATTGAACGCTCCCACGATTTAAGATCTGCCCCAGAATCTGTACAGAGGTGTACGATTATATACTTCTCTTTCTCAGAAATAAGATCTGTAAGATTCGACAAGTTGCTTAGACTGGGTCCATCCCACCTTGCCCATAGATTAACAAGGACGGTTTTCTCTTGATATTTTTCTTGTAGTTTTCTCAATAAGTCTTGACCATTATTAGAATCATCCTTATGAAGTTTCGCACCAAAAGAAAACTCAGCCATGGGATCCCAGAATATTTCTGCGTCAGAATGCCGGGTTGCACTTTTAACTTCTTTATTGATATCTGCCGTTAAGTTTTTATTGCTTATGGAGTTCTGAAGTAGGTATGATTTAATCCAAGGTGTTTCAATCTCCTTAGCCATATCTGCATAGATTAAATCTTGAAGTTCCTGATCACGGTATCGAAACCCCACCATAATTATATCAAGCTTAGATCGAGGAATTTTCTTTTTAAAGTGTTCAATAGCTGATTTGTATCTGGTATATGATATTTCATAACTCAAGTTATCCTCCACTTTTTCACCCAGTTTTCTAGCCTCTTCTTCATCGAAGGGCTTACCCAACTTCTGCATATAATTAAGTCGCATCAGATCCTTGATTATAACCTTTTTCTCTTCGGTCAGGTCGGTACAATAATTCATAATATCCTCTATCTCAGGCTCGACCATATTCCTTACATAAGTGGATAGGGAACGATAAAATAAAGCTGTGGAATTAGATATGGATATGGGCTTATGCTTAAGGATGTCTCTCCAGAAATTATCAGGAATTTCTTCCCTTCGATACTTCTGCAATATTTCACTTAGAAAAGTAGATTTAACCTCATCCTTGAGTATGAATTGATAAGAAGGAACCTTGCCTCGGTCATATTCCGAAATCAGTCTTTTTCTAGCAGCAAAATTTTTCTCAAGCTTTGTGATCTGCTCGTCCATCACTAAAGACCTATCTAGGTTCTTAACTTCACTTTCTAAAGCACGCTGAATACTAGGTTCATAAGCTCTATAACCATTAATGTATCGATTCAGCTTACCATCAGCCCCATTAATTTCTATTCCATAAGTAGTAAACACTTGAGGTTCTGAACTGACTATATTGTAATCAATGTTGAGTTCAACACCTTCTGTTAAGAAAAAGTCTAAATACACATATTCCTGATTAGTGCGTTCATCTACCAAGATAAAAGTGATCTCATGCAGGGGTTGGCTGTTATTTATGTCCAGAACAAATCTCCCATCTCTATCTAACTTTACTTTCCTGTGAACATACTTCTTAGAAATATATGGGCTTTCTAAATAGAAGTGCGCATAGACACTACCTACATCTGATGCAGGCATATTAACCAGGCTACCTACAATGGTATGTACATGATTCTGGGCTAAATACTCAGGAAAACCAGGATGTTCTAAACCTAGAAAATTTTGCTGGGAAAATCCTAACTGAGTGACCAATAAAATGAGTAATAATGTTCTCATAGTGGTTGTTTAAAATCATCAATGATGATCTTCTATAAAGATTCTCATAGGGATTAACTATTGCACTCAGATTGGTGGAATCTCCTACTAAGATAAGAATACTTATTACTTATCGACTCAATTATCTTGTTAAAAACATAGATCTCTGACTATCCAGTTCCCGGAAGAATGGGTCGTTTAGGTCCTTAATAAACCGTATCGCTTCTCCTGTTGACTTCATTTCAGGGCCTAGTTGTTTGTCAACATTAGGGAATTTATTGAAGCTGAAAACAGGCACTTTTATGGCGTATCCTTGCAACTTCTTAATTATCTCGAAGTCTTTCAACTTCTTAGTTCCCATCATAACATGGGTCGCAATTTTAAGGTATGGCACTTGATATGCCTTAGCAATAAATGGTGTTGTTCTAGAAGCTCTGGGGTTGGCCTCAATAACATATACTTTTTCTGGACTATCTCCTTTAGGTCTGGTTATCGCAAATTGTATATTGATCAATCCTTTTATATCTAGTGATCTAGCAATTTTCTCAGTATAATCCTTCATCTTTTCTAGCACATTATCAGATAAGCTATAGGTAGGAAGAACAGCAGATGAATCTCCTGAGTGTATTCCCGCTGGTTCTATGTGCTCCATAATACCCATAATGTGAACATCATCACCATCGTATATTGCATCTACTTCTGCTTCCTTGGCTCTTTCTAAGAATTGATCAATCAATACCTTATTATCAGGAAGGTGCTTAAATATAGATAGGACATGACGTTCTAGTTCATGGTCATTTATGACGATTCTCATACGTTGTCCTCCTAGTACATAAGACGGACGGACGAGCACAGGATAAGAAACTCTTTTAGCAATTTCGAGGGCTTTATCAGCATCCTCAGCAACACCATATTCTGGATATGGAATTCCTAATTCCTTGAGTTGGTCTGAAAATCGACCTCTGTCTTCTGCAAGGTCCATACTAGGAAATGAAGTTCCGATTATTTTAATGCCTTTTTTATGGAATTTCTCTGCAAGCTTTAGAGCTGTCTGACCACCCAGCTGGACAATAATTCCTTCTGGTTTCTCCAGGTCTATTATCTCTTCTATATGCTCCCAGAATACAGGTTCGAAATACAGCTTATCTGCAATATCGAAATCTGTAGAAACAGTTTCTGGATTGCAATTGATCATGATCGATTCATATCCAGCTTCCTTGATTGCCATAAGACCATGGACACAGCAATAATCGAATTCAATTCCCTGCCCTATCCGATTAGGTCCAGAACCAAGAACAATGATTTTCTTTTTATCAGGCGTAGGGACGGACTCATTCTCATTATCAAAAGTTGAATAAAAATAAGGTGTCTGTGCCTCAAATTCTGCAGCACAAGTATCCACCATTTTATACGTCCTGGTAATTCCTTTCATTTTTCTGACCTTGGTCACTTCATCTTCTTCAATCCTCAAGGTCCATGCTATCTGTGCATCAGAATACCCTAGCTCTTTAAGTTCTCTGAAAAATTCTACGGGTATATCTTCTGCTACATTAAACCTCAATAGCTTCTCTTCTATCTTTACCAGACGCTTGATCTGCTTCAAGTACCATGGGTCTATTCTTGTTAACTTCTGAACAGTATTCAATGGCACACCTAATCTCAGTGCATCCTTAATTCTATAAATCCGATCATCACTCGCCTTTTCAAGTCGAGATAATATATCGTCTGTCTTCATCCACTCTTTCTTATCCGCACCTAATCCACTTCTATTGTTCTCCTGTGATTGACATGCCTTTTGAAGGGCTTCAAGAAAATTTCTACCAATCGACATCACTTCACCTACAGATTTCATCTGTAACCCTAGCGTTGTATCTGCACCATGAAATTTAGCGAAGTTCCATCTCGGCATTTTAAGAATGACGTAATCCAGTGTCGGTTCGAAAAAAGCTGAAGTGGTTTTAGTAATCTGATTTTTGAGTTCATCTAGGTTGTACCCTATGGCAAGTTTAGCCGCAATCTTAGCAATCGGATATCCTGTTGCCTTACTTGCAAGCGCAGAAGATCTAGAAACTCGTGGGTTGATTTCTATACAGATGAGTTCTTCTGTATCTGGATTCTGTGAAAACTGGATGTTACATCCTCCAGCAAAATTCCCCATTGACCTCATTAACTGAATGGCATCATTACGCATATTCTGATATGCTGTATCTGACAAGGTCATAGCTGGTGCTACTGTAATGCTATCTCCTGTATGGATTCCCATAGGGTCTACATTCTCTACTGTACAGATGATAACCACATTGTCATTGGCATCCCGCAATAACTCTAATTCGTATTCTTTCCATCCCAACACTGCTTTCTCCACAAGCACTTCGTGTGTCGGAGAAGCATTCAGTCCACGTCTAAGCGCTTCGTCGTATTCTGATTCTTCCATTACGAATCCACCACCTGTTCCTCCTAACGTGTAAGAAGGTCTTATCACGAGAGGGAATCCGATTTTTTGAGCCGCCTCTTTTCCTTCTAGAAAACTATTGGCAATATGGGATGGAGCAACACTCTGCCCCAGTTTTATAACATGCTCTCGGAATGCTTCTCGGTTCTCTGCAAGCTCTATAGCTTCTAAGTCTACACCTATAAG
>CALIQO010000031.1 GCA_938044055.1 uncultured Saprospiraceae bacterium | reverse complement strand
GGTTCACTTTTTTAGAATATATAAAGAAGAAAATTTATCAAGCTCCTTTATTAAACTTGCTAATTATTTAGTTGGGATTGAATTTCAACTAGTAAAACTTCGGCATTTTTAAACAATCGTAACCTGATGTTATGGGCAGCGAATTGGTAGCCCTTTCTCCAAGAGTAGTATTCTGCGAAGTAAGGTTTTGCTTCTTTAAACCCAGGCATGGAAATAAATTCTATTGTAGGAGGACCTGTATTCCGAGACCACCTGCTTGGAAAAACAGCTTCCATGAAAGAGCTTATCTTTACTCCATCGTATTGACGATCAGAATATTTTCTTATTTCTTCATTGAATATGTTTTCCTGTTTTATTACCATTAGACAATAAATCTCTTCTGATTTTTCTGAAAAACTTAATCATGAATGAATGCCGTTTTATTGTATCAATTTACTCCATCAGTTTTAAAGCTTCTTCCACCGTTTCTACGGGAAACTTACAGACCTTATTCTTGCAGACATAAATCAAGGTGCCATCGTCTGGAAGTTTGTTTTCAAGCAATGGCAAGTTTTCTTCTAATCCACCTACGAAGTATGCTGGTTGATTCAGGTTTCTCTGCAATTCAATTTTTAATGCATCAGCATCTGGCCCCATGATGGCTATTTCCCATGGGGGATTGGCTACCTCAAGCATCAGTCTGCCCCAGTTAGAAAAGAAAGATAAGTTGTTGCTTGCCTCCATCTCAGACCAGACATTATCAATCATCTGCTTAGCCATAGTTGTCCATCCTTTTCTATTGTACAAGGAGCCGAGCTTCCATAAGTTTCTTGCCATCATAGAATTAGCAGACGGTATCACGTTGTCAGTGAAAGAAATTTTCTTAGCGACAAGAGGTAGGTCCAGATTGCTGGTGTAAGAAAACATTCCTGTTTCAGTTTCGTGAAAATGCTCAATCGCATAGGTTGTAAGTGATGCCGCAAGGTCCAGATACTCGATGTCGAAGGTAGCCTCATACATCTTACTCAGTGCATCTATTACGCATGCATAGTCATCTAAGAAACCATTAATTTTAGTATTTCCATCCTTGAAATTTCTTAAGATTCTGAAGTCATCTTGAATGAAGTTTTTATGGATGAATTCTACTGCTAGTTCCGCTTTACGCAAATGCGCTTTTTCCCCTGTCGACATATACGCATCTATCAGACCAGCGACAGCGAGGCCATTCCATCCTGCTAATACCTTGTCGTCCAACCCTGGTTTCTCTCTCGAGGATCTATGTGCATGCAATTTTTCCTTTGAACCCTGGATGGACGATTTTAATGCTTCCATTGATAGCTCAAATTCCTGGGCAATTTCATTTAATCCTCTTCTCCTGTGTAAGACATTAATGTTTTCTTCTTTCCAGTTTCCTGATGAAGTAACCTCATATACCGCGTTGAATAATTCTGCTTCTGACCCTAGAACTTGTTTTAATTCTTCTGCTGTCCACGTATAGTATTTACCTTCTTCTCCTTCACTGTCCGCGTCGTATGAAGAATAGAAACCTCCGTCAGGGTGCCGCAATTCTAGATCCATAAATCGGATGGTTTCTGTCATCTTCTCTTTAAATAAAGGATTTTGGGTTCTTCGATATGCATTTGCGTAAAGCGATATAAGTTGACCATTATCATAAAGCATTTTCTCGAAGTGAGGTATCAACCATTCTTCATCCACACTATATCTTGCGAACCCACCTCCGAGGTGGTCGTATATGCCACCATTGCCTATTTTATTTAAAGTAAGTGCTGCAAGATCCAATGATTCCTGATCCCCTGTTAAGCTATGGTAATGCAGCAGAAACTGATAGATACTGGGCATAGGAAATTTAGGAGCTCCCTCAAGACCGCCCCATTCTTTATCTAAGTTATTTAAGAGTTCCGATACTTGTCTACGGATATCTTTCAGTGAATAATTATCTGGTCCATCCACTTTGATCAAGGTAGACCTGGCTTCTATACCTTGGGTAATTGCTGCTGCTGATCGCTCTAGACGTTCTTTATCAGAATCTTTGAGTTTTATAAATTGATTAAGGAGGTCTATCCAGTTTTCTTTAGGGAAGTAAGTGCCTGCCCAGACAGGACGACCATCTGGAAGCGCAAATGCATTAAGTGGCCAACCACAACTGTTGCCAGAAGCGAGATGGCAAGCCGTCATATAAACATCATCTATGTCCGGTCGTTCCTCTCGGTCTATTTTAATAGATACAAAATGCTCATTCATAATAGAAGCTACAAGACTGTCCTCGAAAGATTCGTGTTCCATTACATGACACCAGTGACAGGCTGAATAGCCTATGCTGATGATCATCATTTTATCTTCTTTCTGTGCCTTTACCAGCGCTTTTTCTCCCCACGGGTACCAATCTACTGGATTGTAGGCATGCTGCAATAAGTAAGGACTGTTCTCTTTAATCAGGTGATTGCTTTCTTCTCCATGATTTACTTGAGATTGACAAGTAGGAAGAAAAATGATCAAGGCGAGTAGAAGAAAAATTTTCAATGGAAGATATAAATTAAGCTTCATGTATATATAATGAATTCATTATGTGCAAGTTATTAATTCTCTCATATTATATAGGATATTATATAGAGGTAATCTGGATGACAAGTTAGATATAAAAAAATATCATATATTAGGATCATGATATCAGAAGAACCACAGATGAAATGGCGCACGTTTAACGGAGATAGAATCTCTATGCCTATAAAAAAACGTGTAGAAGAAATCATCGTCCGAGAACAGAATCAAGGATATAAGCTGAAAGTATGTATAGGTTCCGATTCTCAAGTGAAAGGTAAGTGGATAGAATATGCGACTGTAATTGTTTTCCTTCGAGAAAATAAGGGAGGTTTTATGTTGATATCTAATGATAGCCAGCAATGTACAATCTCACTTAAAGAAAGGATGATCACAGAAGTAGCTAAGTCTGTAGAAATTGCCTATCATCTGTGTGACTTACTCGATAATTATAATGTAGACCTAGAAGTGCATGCTGACATCAATACAAATCCTAATTTTAAGTCTAATAAAGCCTTGAAAGAGGCAATGGGTTATATCCTAGGTATGGGTTTCGTATTTAAGGCTAAGCCCAATGCCTTTGCCAGTTCCAGCTGTGCAGATAAGATGGTTTAACGAGGTATTACCACAATCGCTTATGTTTTAAAAGACGGTTAGACAATGTTCGTAGAATAATCTAGGTCTTCCATGCATTTATTCGCATATTTGAGCGATTTCTGAGATCCTCAACAGTTGATTTCGCTGAAATTTCATTCATAATTTTAAATCATTAAATTTTCTAATCAATGATTCGCATTTGTAAAATCTTACTTCTAGCGTTGATGGCAGGTGGAGCTTCTGCCCAGATGAACGCGATAGAATTCGAAGAATACGACCTAGACAATGGTCTGCATGTGATTCTTCATCAGGACAATTCTACTCCGATTGTTATGGTATCTGTTATGTACCACGTCGGCAGTAAAAACGAAAATCCAGATAAAACTGGATTTGCACATTTTTTCGAACACTTATTATTCGAAGGGTCTGAGAACATCGGACGAGGAGAATATTCTGATTATGTAGAAAAAGCAGGTGGAACCCTTAATGCCAATACGTCTAACGACCGGACATATTACTTTGAGATTCTCCCTTCTAATCAACTCGAGCTAGGACTCTGGCTAGAGTCTGAGCGTATGTTACACGCTAAGGTTGATAACAAAGGAATTGAAACGCAACGAGAAGTTGTCAAAGAGGAGCGTAGACTGCGTGTAGACAATCAACCTTATGGTACTATTCTGCAAGAAACCATGGTGCGTGCTTTCCGCCAGCATCCATATCAGTGGCCAGTTATAGGTTCTATGGAACACCTTGATGCTGCGGTAGAATCTGACTATGTCAATTTTTATAAGACTTTTTATGTTCCTGAAAACGCAGTAGTTTCTGTGGCAGGTGATATTAATAAAGAGCAGGCTAAAATATTAATAGACAAGTACTTTTCTTCCATCCCTAGAGGAACAACTCCTATCTACAGACCTACTATTGTAGAGCCTCCTCTCGGTGGAGAAATCAGAGATACCATTTATGATAATATCCAGTTGCCAGCAGTTGTCATGGCTTATCGCATGCCAGCACAGGGAACAGAAGATTTTTATGCACTCTCTATGTTGAGTCAATTGCTTTCACAAGGACAGAGCTCAAGGCTATACAAAGCCATGGTTGATGAACAGAGAAAGGCTTTATTCGTGGGGAATTTTCCATTGCCACTAGAAGATCCAGGAATTACAATTGCTTTCGGCATTGCGAATATGGGAATCGATGTAAAAGGGTTAGAAGATGGGATATCCATGGAAATGGAAAAGACCAAGACAGAACTTATGTCGGATGAAGAATTTCAAAAACTGAGAAATCAGATTGAAAACAATTTCGTTTCTAGGAATTCTAGAGTTGCTGGAATTGCAGAAAGTCTGGCTAACTATCACATGTACTTCGGTGATGCTAACTTGATCAATACGGAACTGGATAGATATCTAGCAGTTACGAAAGAAGACATTATGAGGGTTGCTAATAAGTACTTCAGTGTAGACAATAGAGTTGTACTTCATTACCTTCCTAAGCCAGCACAACCTTAAACTACACCCATAAATTAACAATAAAGAAATAATATAAATATGAAAAATATATTCATTCTACTATTAACCTTGGGTATGCTTACCCAGTGTAGTAAAAAGAATGTGGAAGTCATCCAGGATAAAGCTCCAGAGATGATGGACCAAGTGGATCAGAGCTGGAGGAGTGCCATACCTACACCTGGACCTGCTAGAAGCATCCAGATTGGAGACTATCAATCCTTTGACTTAGACAATGGCCTAAAAGTTATTGTAGTTGAAAACGATAAGATTCCGCGTGTCTCTTATTCATTGAGATTACTTAACAATCCTATCATAGAAGGAGACCAAGCGGGTTACGTAAGTATGGCTGGTCAACTGATGAGAACAGGAACCGAATCTAAAAGCAAGGCAGAGATTGATGCAGCTGTTGATTTTATCGGGGCTAACTTGACTACCTCAAGCGGAGGCGTATTTGCCAGTGGTCTTAAGAAACACCAAGGTAAATTGCTAGACTTAATGACGGATGTATTGTATAATGCGTCTTTTCCACAGGAAGAATTCGATAAAGCGAAGAATCAAGCACTTTCTGGTTTAGCGACAACTAAGACCGACCCCAATGCGATTGCAGGAAACATTGCAAGTGTGGTAAGATATGGCAAGGATCACCCTTATGGAGAAGTTCAGACTGAAAAATCTACACAGAATATAACCATTGAGAATTGCAAGGAGTATTACAACAACTTCTTCAGGCCTAACAATGCTTACCTCGTTATAGTCGGAGACATTACGATGGCTGAAGCGAAGAAAAATGCTATGGATTACTTCGGTAAGTGGGAGAAAGGTATGGTTGATAATCCTACCTATGCTACACCTGAGGCACCATCAGAAAGAAAGGTGATTTTCGGTAACAAGGATGGTGCTGTACAATCGGTTATCAATGTTACCTATCCTGTTAACTTGAAACCTGGTTCAGCCGATGTGCTTCCAGTACGGGTTATGAATTCTGTTCTCGGAGGAGGCGTATTCTTAGGAAGATTGATGCAGAACTTAAGAGAAGATAAAGCATATACTTATGGTGCAAGATCATCTATAGGATCTGATGACTTAGTTGCTTCTTTTACGGCATCTGCTAGTGTGAGAAATGAAGTCACCGATAGTTCTGTTACAGAATTCATCTATGAGATGGAAAGAATGGTCAATGAGCCGATCTCACAAGAAGATCTCCAACTAGCTAAGAATTCTATTGCTGGAAGTTTCGCAAGATCACTTGAGTCGCCTCAGACAATTGCTAATTTCGCATTGAATACATACAGGTATAATCTTCCTGAGAACTACTTCAGTTCATACTTAGAAAGATTAGATGCAATCACTGTAGAAGATGTGCAAGCAACTGCTAAGAAGTATATAAGACCTGACAACGCGTATGTAGTTGTAGTTGGGAGCAAAGATGATGTTTCAGAAAAATTGATCCCTTTCGATGGAGATAAGACGATAGATTTCTATGGTGCTTTCGGAGAGCGAATAGAGATTTCTAACGATGTAATGCCAGATAACTTGACTGCGGAAGATGTAATTAATGATTACATAGAAGCGATAGGAGGTAGAGCTACCTGGGAAGGTGTAAAGACTATGAAGCAAGTCAGAGAAATGTCTCTGATGGGTCAGACAGCTACATTAACCATGTCACAGAAAGCACCTAATATGTTTGCACTTGTAGTCGGTATGCAAGGCATGACCGTGCAGGAGCAGAGATTCGATGGAGTAAAAGGAATGGCAGGACAGATGGGTAACAATCAAGTTATCACTGAAGGACCTCAACTAGATGCAATGAAGAGCCAGGCAGATATTTTCCCTCACTTAAACTACTCAAGTACTAAAACACTTGAGCTTAAAGGGATTGAGGATATCAATGGAAAGAAAGCATACAAAGTCATGGTTACTGATGCTGCAGGAAAAACCTCTACAGAGTATTATGACATCCAGAATAGTTATTTAATCCGTTCAGTGGGTTCTCAGGATGGTCCTGGAGGACAGACTGTTACCATTACAACAGATATGACGGATTATAAGGAAGTATCGGGAGTAATGTTGCCACATAGCTTAACCATAGAAGGTATGATGCCTCAAGCTGTAAATATGAAATTAAAATCTGCAGAAATCAATGGAAACATCGATGATGCAGAATTTAAGGTTGAGTAATAACTTAATCTATAAATGATATATAGCCCTATGCGATGAAAATTGTGTAGGGCTATTTTGTTTTAGCTCGGATGAAAGTGCAGAGAACATCCAGGGCATTATCATAAGAAACATTGTTGTTGATAATGATATCGGCATCCTCTAGGTGAGGGAAGATGTGTGCGTTATAAGAAGGAATAACATGTTTTTCATATCTGTAAAGAACATCCTCCAGTGGATAGTTTCTTTCGATCCTATCTCTCTTAATCCGCCTGATAATTTTCTTGTCATCGGTAGCATGAATCATTATTTTCAGGTTATACAAGTCTTTAAGTCGCTCTTCGGCAAATACAAATAGACCTTCTGCAATGATGACTTGAGCAGGATTGAGTCTGATAATAGAAGGTTCTTTTTCTGCATTGTTGAAAACATACTCTTCTCTTTCTATGCTTTCTCCTGCTGCAAGCTTATTCAAGTCTCTGTAGAAATCATCGGCGATAATAGAAGAGGGTAGATCAAAATTTCGAATCCCATTCTCATCTATTACTTGCTTTTCTCTTTCTTGATAATAGTTGTCTTGGGAGATGAT
>CALIQO010000030.1 GCA_938044055.1 uncultured Saprospiraceae bacterium | reverse complement strand
ACTGATTGTAATGCAGCTTCTTCAGCAAGTTTTTCCATCTCAGAAAAATTGTAAGGCAACAGTGGTGCTTTTTCCTGATTGAAAAAAGTTTTAACACACCTATCATGGTAGTCAATTTCTCTTTTAGATAATATTTCATAGCAGTACTGGCACTTATTCTTCTTCATCGGCTTTACTATTTATTGGATGTATAGTAACTGCACCTATGGCATTTTGACAACAGGCCAACAGTAATCCCATACGATCATTCTTATTTATCTTCCAACTTTTAGATGCAATGTTGAGTAACCATCCTTCTGGTATCAATCCGTCAAAAAATGGAAAAAGTCTTTTGCTCTTATAATGTTGGGATGATACAGGCATCTTAAATGTTATAAACTTTTCAGGAAAGTTTTTCACATATTTTTGATCGTACACGAATTGATACTCTCCATTCTCTTCTTCACTAAGTATTCCTGCTGTTATATTGTTATACTTTACTAATGCTTTCCTCATAATCTTTAATATTAACTGGCTGTAGAATATGACCAAACATTATTAGAACTTGATTTACCTTAGCCATACTTAGATTCTCTTTTCCCTGTTCAATCTTTCTTATTACTGTAAGACCAACTCCGGCTTTTTCTGCAAAATCTACTTGTGTAAGTTTCAATTTCTTCCTTCTCTTTTTAACAAATTGAGGTAAATTGTCCATGTTTTATATGTTTTTCCGTATAAATTATATGATCGACTAATATTTATATGTAAATACATATAAATATAGTATTTTTTATATATTTATATGTAAATACATATAAATATGTTGGTATCAGCGTAATTATATGTATTTACATATAAATGTGTTGCCTCAGAATTATTATATGTAATTACATATAATAACTATTCATTCATTGTCACAATCTTCATTAGGTTATATGACGAGGATCAGAGCATAAACCAGGATCAATCACCATGATCATTAGATCATCGATCATAACAATGTGAACCAGGATCACAATGGACCACCATCAGATTAATCAAAAAGAGAATCTGGGTTGTTTCCACCTCTTCCACCCAATTCTATCCATAGTCAATCTCAAAATTCACACCTGAATATCTCTACTTCAACTACCTACAAACTGAGACCCTTCAATCAAGATTTCCCAGAAGGTACAGATCAATTTCTACAAAAAATAATTAACAACAAAAAGCCCAAAGAATGGCCAGACATTGTTGAACGCAAAAGATAAAAGAGAAGCGATCTTAAAGAAATTTAAGTATACCAATCTTTCGATCCCTATAACGCTAGGTCTGGTTACACAAAATAAAGTAGGCGGTTTTTTCAGTGTGCAGATCCCATTTAAGACTCCAATCTTAGATGGAAGAATTACTGCAAGCAGCACAATGATCACTCTCCCATTTTTACAACCCTTCTGCTAAAGGTCTGTCGCAATCCCATAAAGTAAATCTTAATCACATAAATCCCATTCTCGAGATCTGTCATGTCTAGAATGAATTCTGAGATTTGAGAAATCGATTTAAGTTTTTCCTTCCACTTCGCTTACGGCGAATCCCATGATCTGGATTTCTAAAACTAGCAAACGAAAAAGTCAGAAACTACAGGATACAGAATTTATGAGCAACTGGTATAAGATTGTTATTCAGTAACAAAAAATGTGATGCAATGTGCTAAAAGTTATGCTTTTATATTCTAGCCAGGTGATTATCTAAACATAATCCAACTTGTAATAATCCGCTAAGTAGGAATTCCAATCTGGGTTACTAGACTGCTTCAATACATGTTCAACCCATGAATTAGACTCATGCTGCATTATCGACATTTCAAAAACGCAAAATCGTATTCCCTTATCAGAATAATCTATCAACCGATCAGGAGTTTCATATTCACTAAAATAAACATGGCTCTGAATCACGTTGTCATATACCCACCAACTTACGATCGTAAAAATACAATCCTTGGCTTCATGAATAATTACTACACCTATTTTATAATTTGGGAAATCATTTTGTTCTGTTTTTTCATAAATCCATACTGGTAATTTATTCTGGATTATTTCTTGGATTCCAGGAGTATCTCTGGCTGCATCATACTTGATACTGTATGTCTTCATCTGCCACTCATCAAATTTGCTTATGCCCAAAAATCTAGCTGGTCTATTTTTAAATTGTTCCATATTCTATTTTAATTTAATTACAAGTCAACTATGTAACTATCGTGATTCGTATCATATTCTTTTATATAAAAATAATACTATACTTACTATAGTTGCAAAACTAATTAAAGCACATTACATTTGCAATAACTATCATAAAGGATAGGTTAATTAAACGTTGAAAACATGTACAATTATAAAGGAAAAAAATTCCCTTGTCGATCAAGTTTAACGATGAGTATTATAGGCGGAAAATGGAAAACAGCCATCTTATATAATTTGATGGATGGAAAATTACGATACCATGAACTGAGAAAGATAATGTCAACTGTTACCGAGCGTACACTGAGCCTGCAATTAAAATCATTAGCCGAGGACGGAATAATTAAAA
>CALIQO010000029.1 GCA_938044055.1 uncultured Saprospiraceae bacterium | reverse complement strand
CAGCAAGGTAGTCGTCTTCATAGAGCACCTGGAGCTTCTGCGGATAGATAGGTGGAGCAGAAGTCACTCTTTTATATTCAACAAGGCATCCTTCTTTCACCCAATCTCCAGAATATCCCACTTTCTCATTTAGGAATAACTCACCTCGTTTAATGGCTTTTTTAACTGCCGACTTAGAAGTTAATGGTGGAAATAGCTTAACGCAATAATCCGAAAATCGTAAAGGTTCTGCAATCGATTCTACCCTATGGGAGAAAATCATGTTATGTCATTATTCCCTCAGGACTTACCCAGGTAAATAACTGACGCTTAGATTCTATAACCATTCTATCAGTTACCCGCTGTAATCTATCTGGCAACTTACATAGATAGTCCCTTGCTTTTTCAGCTGCATCGTCAAGGTCAGTAATATTAGGAAGATCCCATCCCTCTATAAGTCTACTTAGGATATTGATGTAATCTTGAGCAGTATAGACCCCAAGTCGCTGAGCTGCATTGGCAAATTCTACATAGGTGTTTTCCATATGTTCTCCTGTCTGCTTGATCAACTGAGCAGGCATAACAATTTTTTTCTTCATCATGTCCGCAAATGCTCGCATCATTTCAGAAGGGTCATACTTGAAAATTTCGTTGACGAATTCTTTATAGGCGAGATGGTGTCTCATCTCATCTCCCGCAATGATCTTACACATTTTGCTGAGTAGAACATTCCCTTTATCTGCTGCCAACTTCCCTACTCTCTTATGAGAAATATTGGTTGCCAATTCCTGAAATGCCGTGTATACAAAGTTCTTATATGGATCTCTATCGGTCCCTGGATCGAATCCATCGTTGAGTAAGTACTGCGTAGTAATTTCTACTTCACGCATATTTACTCTTCCAGATAGGTATAGATATTTATTAAGGACATCTCCGTGTCTATTTTCTTCTCCCGTCCAATTTCTAATCCACTTAGCCCAGGGAGAGCCTTCCTTCTGATTGATACCTTCAACATCCATCAACCAAGATTCGTACGTAGGTAATGCTTCCTCAGTTACGGTGTCTCCAACCAGCACAACCCAGAAATCATACGGCAATTCTTTAGAAACTTCCCGCAATTCTTGAACTTCATCAAAAAAACTATCTTCTCTACTATCGGGAAGAAAATCACTTGGTTGCCATATCTTTTCAACCGGAATAAGATACTTATCTATGAAGGAATCAACCGATTTCTCCATCGTTTTCATTACTTCTAATCGTATATTATGAAGGGACATGCGCGCTTTTTTACATATAAAAACACCCTAATTAGGGTCTTTATTAACTGCAATAATACCAACTTTAATTTATACTTAAGGTACAATAAACTATAAAGGATTGTTACCTTAGAATGATATGTCGGCAAAGCAGTTAATTTATTTCGTGTTGTGGGGGTGGATAATGGGGGTTTCTATCGGTTGTAACCAATTTTCTAGTAATAAACCTATTCAAGAAAAAGACCCATACATTATGGTTTTAGGTACTGCTCAGGATGCTGGATATCCACAAGCTGCCTGTAAGAAATCATGTTGTATATCGCTTTACGCAAATGGGCAGACCGGTGACTATGTGTCTTCAATTGCATTGATCGATCCTATTGCCGATGCTTATTTCATAATAGACGCAACGCCAGATTTTAAGCACCAGATCCATAAGGTACAGGATAAGATGAGAACACAACATTTGCCGAAAGGCATCCTCATCACCCATGCACACATAGGACACTACACAGGTTTAATGGAATTAGGAAGAGAAGCGATCGGTGCAGACTCCACACCAGTCTATGCCATGCCAAGAATGAGAGCATTTTTAAAAAATAACGGACCCTGGTCTCAACTAGTAGCGCTGGGAAATATAAAACTTAATGACTTAACCGCTGATTCTTTAATCCAGTTAACCCCTGATATTTCCATTACACCGATCAGCGTACCACATCGAGATGAGTACAGTGAAACGGTCGGTTATGAAATTAAGTCTAATTCAAAAAAGGTATTGTTCATTCCAGATATTGACAAATGGAATAAATGGGATAGAGCTATAAAACATATTGTAAAAACCGCTGATATTGCCTTATTAGATGGAACGTTCTACCAAGATGGAGAAATTTCAGGTCGAAACATGGCTGATATTCCGCACCCATTTGTACAAGAAACTATGGAATTATATGAAGGTTCTCAAGAGGAAGAGAAAAACAAAATTCACTTTATACACCTCAACCATACGAACCCTTTATTATGGGATAAAACAACGCGAGATTATGTCATCGACCAGGGGTTCAATATTGCTTATACCGACCAAATTATTCCATTATGAGTTTTATAAAAATCATTTCAGTATCTGTATTTTCTACACTTTCAGTAGCCCTTATATCTCAAGATAATCTATCATCTTATCGTCAAGCCTTGCTAGAAGATACACCCATCGAAGAGGACTTACAAGAATTGTGTGATGCAATCGGGGGAAGAGTTACTGGATCTGAAGAAAATACACGAGCCGTAGAATGGGCGTATAATACATTTAAAGATACTGGAGTCGAGAAGGTATGGAAACAACCATTTGAAATGCCCGTAAAATGGATTGAATCTTCTTGCAAGATGACCATTAATCCAGCGTCTTCTTCACCATTTCCTGTATTGTCAGTCTCTAAATATCAGACTTCATCAGGAATAAGAAATAACGATATTGTATGGGTTGATGATCTGGATTCTCACCCTGATGATGGATCCATAAAAGATAAAATCATCATGGTACCCATGGATCTGTGTTTAGACATAGATGGCCTTTTTCAAGAGTATACTCAAGCTGCTCACGTAGAGTTATTTGCCAGAGAGCGAGGTGCAAGTGGTATTATCTTTATGGCAAGCAGGCCTCAGAAACTGCTGTATAGATTTATAGGAATGAAAACTTCTGAGAATGACCTACCACAATGGATTATGGCCCGCGAAGATGCTAAAAGGTGCCAGCGATTAATACAAGGCGGGGAATCTCTAAGCGTAGAGATTAAAACTCAAGCTGAACACGGCGGATCATTCATTACCCATAATGTCATTGCTGAAATTACTGGTAGTGAAAAACCGGAAGAAATTATTGTTATCGGCGCCCACCTCGATTCATGGGCACTGGGTACTGGAGCCAATGATAATGGTTGTAATGTATCTATGATGATAGACCTCGCAAGGCAGATGGTCAAGTTAGGTATAAAACCCAAGCGGACGATCCGATTTGCATTGTGGAATGGAGAAGAACAAGGATACTTCGGTTCATGGGCTTATACGCAACAGTATCAGCACGAACTAGGTAATACACTATTAGCTACCTCAATAGATATAGGATCAGGAAAAATAATAGGCTTTTTCACCAATGGTAGAGAAGAACTAGTCGGACAGATTGATTCCCTGTTGTTGCCCGTATCAGACCTCGGGCCTTTTCAGCAACTGAATGTTCCTATTGTAGGAACAGACAATTTTGACTTTATGCTTGAAGGTGTCCCTAACCTAGTAGGAAGTCACCGGCCTGCTACCTATGGCATCAATTATCACGCAGTTTCTGACACTTACGACAAAGTAGACATCCCTTCCTTAAAAAAGAATGCAGCCATTGTAGGAACTCTTATTCTAGGATATGCTGACAGTAAGATGAAATTGAAGCGGCAGTCAAGAGATGAAATCTCTGCACTTTTTAATGCGCACAACTTAGAATTCACAATGAGAATGTTCAATGTATGGGAATCGTGGGTTACTGGAACTAGAGGAAGAAAATAAGTCTCTTTACCGTGAAGATTAAAATCAAACAAATCTATGGGGTTACGTAAAAATTTTCATATTTGTGGTTGAATGAAAAATGCTCAAGCCTCTTCCATCAAGCGTCGTAAGATCACGCGATCTTTACGGACTTTTAGAAAGATACATCGCACGACTGGGATATTCTTATTTCTAGTAATGATAATGGTCGGAGCAACGGGGCTTCTTCTGGGATGGAAAAAGAACTCCTCTGGCAAAATCCATCCAAGCACTTACAAAGGAACATCTACTGACTTAAGTCAATGGTTACCTATGGATACATTGCAATCGATAGCCTTTTCTGCCCTTAAAGAAGAAAAAGGAAATGATATAAACTTAGAAATACAGAGGATCGATGCCCGCCCTAATAAGGGTACAGTGAAATTTATTTTCAGCAATCATTACAATGGGGTTCAAGTAGATGCAAGTACAGGAGATATTCTTAAAGTAACAAGAAGGAATTCCGATATAATTGAAAATTTGCACGATGGGAGCATCCTGGATCGTGTTCTGGGAACTAAAGGTGAAATCATAAAGCTTGTTTTCACTACTATAAGCGGCCTTTCATTGATTCTATTTTCTGTGAGCGGATTCTGGTTGTGGTATGGCCCTAAATTGGTCAGAAAAAATAGAAATTAGAGTTATTTATTAATTGGGTCAAGTCTTCTTTCAGACTTTTAGGAACATACATTTATTGATATCAGCATATTACTTTGCTTATATTCTTATATTTTGATTCAACCACGCTCTATTAAACACTGTATATGCTTGAATATAATCTATTTAAATATATTAATTTATATTATATAATAAATTAAGTATTATCCTTTCATTTTAGGCAATATCTATCACATCTGATAAACTAATTCCGTTTATTTTCTTTTATAATTTTACTACTTTCGCTATCTATTAAAACAATGCATCTATGAAGTTTAAAATGTTAATTGTAGCCCTTATCTCAATGTTCTCTATAGGGTGTAGCAATAAAAATAAAAC
>CALIQO010000028.1 GCA_938044055.1 uncultured Saprospiraceae bacterium | reverse complement strand
TCAAACTTTAGAAAGAAATAATTCTGACTCCAATCAGAAAGGAGAAGGGAACGTATACCATTTCCAATGTAATGCCTCCCATGTCCAAATTCTAAATTTACACTCTTAGAAATATTGAATCCTACATAACCTTGAGAGTTTAGAAAGTCCCAGCCACCTATTTTATCACTAACTCTGCTGTTATAATTCTTATAGAAACCGTTACCTGGGATGGCACTAAATTGTTGTATTCTTCTTTCTCTGAAGTTGTTAAATCGTGCTTGGTTTTCAATTATGTTGGTATATAGATATACTTTATTGTCGATGAGCGCACGTGCTTCTATACCTCTTGTATTAATAAAAGGGATTTCTTCTGATTGACTTTCACTTCCCAGTTTAAGATTTAAAATCGGATTAACTTTTAAAATGAAATCATCATTGTTGACTTCAAAGGCATTTGGCTGTGACCGATAAAAATACTTAAGCAATGGTTTCTTTTCATAACTAAAAGTCTGCCCCTGCTTGATTTCTTTTTCTATTGAATAAAAAAGTTCAGTACTGTCCTTGTATGTCTTTTCTAAGTTGGCAGAATCCTGTACAGAATAGTATTCATAATTATCAAGGATAAGATACATCGCTTCCTTTTCACCTATAGAAGGCAATAGTCTTAACGTTTCTTCTAGTGCTTTTTTTCTCGGAGTATTTCTTAATGAAGTGTGTAATTCAGTGTTGAACAATATGTCCCACCTATCTATAAGTCTTATGCCATCATTCCCTTCTTGAACCCTAGGAGACTGCCCATAAGAATAAGACCAAGAAAACATAATAAAGGAACATAGAATGAGTCTGTACATATTATGATTTAAAGTTTAACAAGGAGGCCTTAACCAATCCATCGAATTCTTTTTCGCCATCCATCATTATTTTTACTTGAATAGGCAAAACGAAGATAGGAAGAGATTTCTTTTTAATATGAGTATATAACATACTCAGCCTGCTGGCATCTTTTTCTGTGGTAATTATAATCTTGTTTTCAGATTCTGTTTCCATAAAGACTTTTTCCAGGTAGTCAATTTCGTCTTCTGAAAATATATGGTGGTCTTCATATTCTAGATTATATACGTTACGCACATTGTTCTCTAAATACGTATGGAGATATTCAGTATCAGCAATTGCGCTTATAAGAATTACATCCATATCTTCTGATAACGTAAGTCTAGATTGTGTATCGAAAAGACCATACAATGTATTGTATTCATATCTTGAAAAGAACACTTTCTGTTCTGGATAAGGCTTTAATTCATTAACCATATTTTCTGCATCCTCACTAGACAAGTATTCAGGGCACTTCGTAACAATGATTATATGTGCCCTAGAATATCCATTTCTATATTCTCTCAATCGACCTGCAGGAAGAAGTGAGTCTCTTGTAAAAGGAGCATCAAACGTTGTAAGCAATATATTAAGATGTGGAGAAATTGATCTGTGCTGAAATGCGTCATCTAATACAACTGCCTGTATGTCTGGTTTATATTTTAACATTTCAGGGATGGCAACTGTTCTGCTTTCTCCTACGGTTACTGTAACTTCTGGATATTTTCTATAGTAAAGGTAGGGTTCGTCCCCGATTGTAGAAGCATCATCTGCATCACTTGCAAATCTAAAGCCTTTCGTTTTTCTCTTGTAACCGCGGCTGAGTACGGCAAGATTCATGTATGGCATCAAGGAGGATAGAAGATATTCTACATGTGGTGTTTTCCCTGCTCCGCCTATAGATAAGTTTCCTACATTTATGATAGGGATTGAAAAGGAGGTAGACTTAACTATACCTATATCATAGAGTAGGTTTCTACTCGTAATGGCAATTCCATATAAAACGGAGAATGGCCATAGTAATATTCTGGCAAAGATATTAGGTCTCATCTAACCCCAAAAGTAAGCCTTTTAGGCATTCTCTTTCAATAAGAAATTACCTATCTGACAATGTAGGCATTTCTTATTCTTACAATACTCATTTTTAAGTTGCAGTAATGCTTGTGTATCAGACGCATAGGTGGTAGGCAAGCCCAGGTGAGACCATTTTTTAATTACTTGGTTATTTTCTCCTTTTATTGATTCTAGTAATTGGATGCCTCGATTTTTATAATCATTATTATCTATTGAAACGCCATAATAAAACGACAAAGGTGCAACGACATTGATAAGCAACATTTCGATAAATGACTTACCCATATTTTTCTTCTTAGAAGTTGATTCTTTACCGAATGTATAGTGTGTGTCCCAGTATTTTGATGCCGAAGATTTTAGCAATTGTGGCAGGTTCTTTAAGTCTGTATCTGTAAGAAGTAGTGAGAAAAAATGATTATTGGTATATAGAATGTAGGCTAATTGACTTAATCGTATATGTGGAAAGTTAGCAGGACGCAACTTAGAAAGTTTCCAAGCGACGGGATCTATAGGTGTAAGATTGTATTTCTTCTGAAATAATTTATAGTGCTGTTTTAGGGTAAGAATATAAGGGTCCGTATCCTTAGCATATTTTAATAAACCTGCCTGGCCATAAAGGAGTGCTTCAATAGCAGTAATGTTGTCTTTGTTCTTGTATATTATTTTTACATCTAGAGAGCGAGCCATCATTTCCATAGGTTGTTGATTTACCTTGGCGCCCATGTATTTAGATAAAAGAATAAAAGCAGTCTGTTCCCAGTCTTTACTTGTTGATTCATGGATACTCTTTAAGACAGTAACTTTGGATTCGAGCCGCTGGATCAATAGAGAAGATAGCCACATAGGGGCTTTTTCTTTGGGAAAAGTATGGATGATTTTTTCGCATGGAATCCAGCTTTCTTTCTGCATCAACTGTAGATATCTGTTGATAAGCTTCCGGTCAATTAGTGTTTTTAATTCAAGGGTAGGAATGGTTTTCCCAGACGTTCTATAGACTTCATCATCGTGTTCGTAGACGACATGTAGTATAACATTATCGTATGCTTTATCTAAATGGTGCCGGTGTTTTCTCCATTGTGAAGAGAATACATGCATTTCTACATTGCCCGACCATATTATACCGTCTATGCTTATTACAGCATGTGAGAAATCAGGTCCTGCATCGTGATTGTGATTGCCCCATGACTGGATCTTGATGTTCTTACCATCTGTAGTCTTTAAGTTGTTGTAGTCAATTCTTCTGGTTTTCCAGATGTAGTGTAGGAGTTCTTCCTTAAATGGTTGCATTTTTTCGATCGTATACCTTAAAGGTATAATTATAAGGGTTTTTCTCATCCGATTGATGAGATTCAGAAGATTTCAATGTCCATTCTTCCCATTGTACAGTAGGGAAGAAAATATCTCCCTCCACTTTTAGGTCTACTTCTGTGACATACATTCGATCCCAGAGATTCATAGATTGCTCATAGATTGTTCCTCCACCTATTATGAAACATTCTTCTTCTCTATTATTGTGAGCCATGGATAACGCCTCTTCTATACTGTGGGCTATAAGGCAATTGGAAGAAATAAAGTAAGGGTCCCTGGTTACGATAATGTTGGTCCGTTTAGGAAGAGGTCTTCCTATAGACTGGTAGCATTTTCGACCCATAATAATATTATGCCCAAGAGTGATTTTTTTAAAATACTTGAGGTCAGCTGGTAGATACCAAGGAATGTCATTATCTTTTCCGATTACATTATCTTGAGCAAGAGCTACTATGGTGGAAATTTTCATTGTACTGTATTTAACAGCGATGAATTTATCATTTTTTCTTCCATCCATTTCTTCTGTGGACTTATAGCTCCTTTCAAGTATTTTTCAATAACAAGTCCTGCAATAGGTGCACCATAAGTAGACCCAAAACCTCCGTTCTCGACATATACGGCAATGGCGATCTTGGGGTTTTCTTTAGGGGCGAAGGCTACAAAGACACTATGGTCTTCTCCATGGCTATTCTGGGAAGTTCCGGTTTTACCACAGACAGAGATATCAGAAATTGCGGCACTGGTTGAGGTTCCTCGAAGTACGGCTAGTTCCATTCCATCTATTACTGGAGGAAAATGTTCTGCGGATATTCCGGTAGACCTTCTTAGTCTATATTCTTCTTTAATAGGTTTTCCTGAAGTTAGATGTTTTTTTATAAAGTGTGGTTTTATATAGTATCCACGATTTGCAACAGCAGCGGCAAGATTAGCCATCTGCAAGGTAGTAAATTCGAATTCTCCTTGGCCTATTCCTAGAGAAAGGACCCATTCTGGTTTCCAACCATTAATCTCTTCTTTATGTACTCTATCAAAATGAGATGCATATGGAAGATAACCCTCATTTTCGAATGTATAATCTACATCTAACTTATTGCCTAGGCCGAATCTCGTAAGGGCGACCATCAATGTATCCATTGCAGCGCCATAACTGTCGAACTTATCACTGCGTAAAAACTCATTCAACAATTGATAATAATAAACATTGCAAGAATGCTGGATTGCTTGAGCTACATTTCTTGCAGACACATGATCATGGCTACATTTCTGAGATGTAGGCTTATAGATTCCGCTACAATTAATATATCGATTAGCGCGCGTAATTTCTTTTTCAAGGGCTATAAGAGAAAAGATAGGTTTAAATATTGAGCCTGGAGGATACTTAGCAGTAACAGATCGGTTGATCATGGGTCTGTTAAGTGTATCTCCTTGTAGTACTCTGAATATTGAATCCCTATTTCTAGAAAAAGTTAGGTCATTAGGGTCGTAATTGGGCGCGCTGACCATTGAGAGGATTTCGCCTGTTGCGGGTTCAATAGCTACGATTGCTCCTCGTTTATTCTGTAATAATTTCTCAGCATACCGTTGTAATTCTAGATCTATAGATAACTGGATGTCTTCACCAGATACAGCAGTACTATCTAGGTTGCCTCCGTTATATGATTCTACATCTCTTCCTAGGTTGTCTTTTAACATGTAAGAAACCCCTTTTCGTCCTCTGAGTATTTCTTCATATACTTTTTCGAGACCACTGACACCGTGAATGTCCCCAGCAGCATATACACCCTCAGCCTGTTCTATGTCTTGTGAATTTACCTCACTTAAGTATCCCAGCATGTGGGCACCATTCTGATGAGGGTAAAATCGGATATTTCTCATTACAGGATAAAACCCTTGAAAAAGATGGAGGTGCTCTTGGAATGAAGCATATTGACTGGGAGATATTTTACTTATAAAAATAAACGGCTTTGCCTTGGAAAATCTTCCTCCCCATCGATCAGGAAATTTAGAATTATATTCTTCTTCTGAAATATTCAGCAGCTGACAAAACAGAGGGACATCCATGTCTTCATCAATGTTGTTATAGATTACCTCAAGATCGTAGATCGGATTGTTAGCAACAAATGATGAGCTCACCGCGCGGCTCAAAACATGGGTCGATGCAGGCGAACTCGCCATGCCTTATGATGTGACGCAAGGGCTTGA
>CALIQO010000027.1 GCA_938044055.1 uncultured Saprospiraceae bacterium | reverse complement strand
TCAATGTGCCTCGCGGCATTCTAGAAAGCGCTTGCGATTATAATTACAGCGAGACTGAGCCTAAATTAGTCAATAATCGAGAACAAGAAATCTTTCCTAGAACCCATTATTGTGGTTAATGATATGCAAGATGGAATTGTCCACTTCAATGTAATGATGGGAGAATTCGCAACTGCATCAGAAGCAGAAAGTTTTAGAGATATCCTTAGAAATGATTTCGCTATCAATGCAGAAATCGATTAAAATAGAACACCTTAAAGTAACTTTTCGATCCCCAGGAATATGGATAAAAGTGCAATTAGCGCGTTTTATCCATTTTCCTCATTCTAAAAAGAACGAAAATGTGTCTAAAATAGACGCAAATGACAGACTTGTTGTCGTGAAGCAACATTTCTCGCAGTTCATTTATCATTAATGTAAATGATTATACTAATTTTGCGTTTTGTTTCTGGATATGTGACAATAATGCAATAGTTATCTCGTTTTTTTTAAGTCCAGAATTCGATCCTGAATACGGTTACATATTGTTTTCATACATAATGTGTAATCCATTCATTTAATTCGATTTCGTTGAAAATTCATTACTTTAATGAGAATAACCTTCTTAATTGTGATATGGTCTCTGTGTGCGGTAGGAAATGCAATTGCATCCGACCACCCAGTAGAAGAGATGCAGATGATGGAATTTGGAGAGATTGTAATCAATGCAAGCTCTACCTCTGATAATCAAGGAGAAACAGCTTGTGTAGACTTCACAGTTGATAACTTCATCAATGTACAGACACTACAGTTTTCTATACATTTCGATCCTACGATCGTAGAACCTATATGTCCACCGACACAATTCGGACTACTGGGACTTATGGGGAACAATTTTAATTGTAACAATGTAGAAGAAGGATTTATCAGAATGGTATGGGTTGACCCTAATTCTGGTCTTGATTGTGGAGTAACACTTGATGACGGGAGCGAAGTATTTACCATATGCTTCGATGTAATAGGTCAGCCAGGACGGACAACGCCGGTATATGTTGCAGATGACCAACTAGATATTGAATATTCCCAGATTATAGATTGCGATGATATTGATAATTTCCTGACCTTCAATGACATTACGTCTAATAGGGGCGACATTGAAGTTTCTTGTGGCAATTTAAGTGTATTCGCTGATGTATGCGACAGTGCCCCGGCACAGAATAATGGAAGCATAACATTCTATGGATGTGGAGGTACGGGTCCTTATGATTATGATTTTAATGGTGGGCAAGTAACAGGAACAGCCGATGCCATAGAAGATATCGTTGTACCAGATCTTTCTCCTGGAGCATATACAATCATAATTTCCGATGCTGCAGGAGGCATGGAGTCCATAGATGTAACAGTGGGCCAGAGTAACCCCATCACTGTTGACTATGATATAACACTGCCTTCTTGTTTTACGCAAGACAATGGTAGTATAGAAATCACCAATATAGATGGAGGTACGCCTAACTATACCATACAGTGGGATAATTTCCAGTTTGACAATCCAGAATACAATAAATTAAGCAATGGTACTTATGGACTTACAGTTACTGATAACTTCGGTTGTCAGTATAAGGAGATGATAGAAGTAGCGGTAGATACCCTGAGGGTGATGGCAGAAGTTCTAGAACAGCCTACTTGTCCTGGTGCGCTAAACGGAAGAGTAAGAATTACGGCTTCTGGAGGGACACCTTACCCTGGAGGAGAATATCTTCTCAATCGATCAGGTCCAGCTCAAGAATTTTTAGATGAAAATGCGCCTGACGGTTGGTATATTTTTACAGCCGAGGATGATGGAAGGACTACTTGTAGGGTGACTGATTCAGTATTTATAGAACCGATAGGTGATATAAGTGTCGTTATAGAACCTCAAGATGTGCTATGCTTCGGTACCAATACTGGAAGTGTTTTAGCTACGGCATCAGGTTCAACTAATTTCGCTTTTTCATTGGTTGATGAAGATGGCAATCCACCCCCTTTCGGAGTTACTTCTCCACAGACATATATGTCTGATTCGCTTGCACCAGGGTTCTGGTTCTTACGGGTAAGAGATGCGCTCAATGATGGTTGTGAAATCAATGAGATGTTTGAGATAAGAGAAGCAGCATCTGCTCTCGTAGCAAGTAAAGATTCTCTCAATCCTTCCTGTCAGGGAGATGATGGAACCATAACAATATCAGCAGAAGGAGGGACAGTTGCAGGTGATTATACTTTTTTATGGGAAGATGGAGAATCCGGATCTATGCGTACTGGATTACAAGGAGGAAATTATCAGGTGTCAGTAACCGATGACAACGGCTGTGAAGAAATTCTTACTATAGATTTAGTACCAGGTGGAGAGTTACTGGTAGAAGCAACATTGGTTCAAGGTGTAACCTGCGAGTTCCCTAGCCAAGGTTCCGTAATGGTCGAGGTGTTTAATCAAGGAAATTTCTCATATGAGTGGACGACTATAGACGGAAGCCCAGTTACTGGTGAAACAACAGTGACCGATCTTACGCCAGGAGAATATATTGTAGTTGTAACAGACATAGATTTCGATTGTGTAGCAAGAGATACAGTAGTGGTTCCTAATCCGTCAGATATTCAGATAGATGTTAATTATACCTTGCCGAGTTGTCCATTCGAATCATTCAATAATGGAAGTATCGGTGTGACTAAGATTAGTGGCACTGGAGACTTAACCTATCTATGGGATAATTTAGAAACAGGATCCGTTCTAGGAGGGATAACAGCAGGAGATTATCAGGTAATTATATCGGATGAACTCGGATGTTCACTAGATACCACACTTACCTTAGATAACCCACCATCGATAGATGTAGTTGTAGATAATGTACTGGGCGTAAACTGCTCAGGCGTTGCTAATGGCCAGGCCATGGCAGTTGCAAGTGGAGGAACAGTAGACAATGGACAGTATAACTTCTTATGGTCATCTGCCCCTGATGATGTAGACTTTAATGTAAGTATGAGTTCTGCAGATGCATTGCCAGCAGGGACACAGTTCCTAGTAGTAACAGATGCTTCTTGTCCATCGGATACCATATTTTTTAATGTACCAGATATAGATACCCTTTCCATAGATATAGATAATTCTACGCTTGATATGCCTCAGTGTTTTTCAGATTGTGACGGAAGCATAACCGCTCAAGCAACTGGAGGGAATCCTGCATCTTATTCTTACCAGTGGTTATTCGATGGCTCTACAGATGAGACCTTGTCTGGAATATGTGCTGGATTATATAGAGTTGAAATCACCGACGCCAATGGTTGTAGTCGGGTAGATTCTATAATTCTAGAAGAACCAGATAGTCTTGCATTGAGCATAGACATATCAGAGACGATAGACCTTAATTGTTTCAACGCTGGAGAAGGAGCCATAGGCATAGATGTAGATGGAGGAACACCAGATTTCACCTACAGCTGGACGGATAATGTATCAACCACTTCCTTAGCAGAAAACTTAGGAGACGGAACTTACTTCGTAGAAGTTACTGATGACAGAGGTTGCCAAGAAGTAATCAGTTATACCCTTACCTCTCCCGAGCCTATTGTGGCAACAATTCCGCAACCGGAAAGGCCTTCTTGTTTCGGCGGCAGATCATGTATTACTGTAACCGATGCCATGGGTGGCGTAGGGAACAATTTTACATTCACCGTGAATCGAGGATTGAGATTCCCGCTTGATAGTTGTGTAGATGTATTCGCCGGAATGTACAATGTTACGGTATTCGATTCTGCAGGTTGTAGCGAAGAATATACTGTAAGTATTGAACAGCCAGAGGAGATAAAAGTAGACCTAGGTGCTGATATTGTGGTGTCTCTCGGAGAATCTTCGGAACCCATCAATGCAGAAATCGAATCGGTTTTCAATATTGACTCTATCTTATGGACACCGATAGAGGATCTATTATGTCAGACTGAAGATTGTCAGATTGTTACGATTACACCGACTCAAGATCGCATGTATGAAATTACCATCATCGATGAGAATGGATGTACAGCTGAGGACGAAATTATGGTCCGCGTAGATAGAAGAAGAAATGTCCATGCCCCTAACATTTTCTCTCCTAATGGAGATGGTTTCAACGATGTTTTTCAGTTAGCTGCAGGACCAGGTGTTGAGAATATAGAATATCTACAGATTTTCGATAGATGGGGCAATCCCGTTTATATTCAAGAAAATTACCTTCCAGAATCAACCATCGTTAATGGATGGGATGGAACCTATAATTCTAGAACAGCAATAGATGGAGTTTATGTCTACGTAGCACAAGCCAGATTTATAGATGGTGAGGTTGTAAGATTTAAGGGATCTGTGACATTGTTGAGGTAATATTCTCAGAAAAGATCATTCCTTCTCATTCATAGATTAACATACTTAATCTATTATAATTTAAACAATTCTATAAGATTCAAGACACGGTTCTAGAATCACTTAGTTGTAAGCATCCGCATCCCTCTACCTAAAGTATGATGTACGATAAATGAAGCAGCGGTAAGGACGATTCCCAGCATAATAGGAAGTATACCACCGAAAGCATACATCAATCCGAAAAGCAGACCTAGGAAGGCACTGATAGAATGTACGGGCTTCCAGATAGAAATAAGTATAGGAAGAACCAGAAGGTAAGGCATATAGGCATCATTCCCTGTTCGCCAGAGAATACACATTATAACCCCATATGCGATTGCAAGAAAAAATTGAGCTCCATTCATCAAGCTGGTTTCTCGATCTCGATTTCTATCTCGCCACGATAGTAGAATGAATGTAACCACAGGAATGGAAAGCAATCCCCACCAATTAGATAATCCGGGCATCGATGGGTCCGCAAGTAAATGATGGGTTAATACGCCCCCATTGATATACTCCCACATGATGAAACAATTCGTCATAATGCATGAGCCTATAGAAAGTAGATATTTATTATTCATACAATAGTCTGCTATACAGTGGGCCTAAGTTAAGATATGATTCTGATCATATAAGATCTAAGGGTAACTTTTAATCCGTAGATGGTTAAAATTTACAGGATGCTTCCTTTTTAATGGATTGAGTCTGTCGGTTCCTCTTGCTTGCTTTTCTCTTTTTTCTTAGGAAGAACTTCTCCCTTGAGTTTAAGCTTTACGATCTTAGGATTCCCATCAGAGGTAATGGTAATTACAGGTTCTTCAATTCCTTCTTTCCCTACAGAATTAAAATAAACTCCGATCCTGCCTTCTTGGCCTGGTTCAATCGGTAGGAATGGATAACTGGGAACAGTACAACCACAAGTTGCAGATGCGGTAATGATGTTAAGAGGTGCTTTTCCTACATTGGTAAAAATAAAATTGTGTTCTATTTCATCTCCAGAATCTATCTTCCCATAATCATATACTACTTCTTTAAATTCTATTTTCCCGACCGTCTTAGGGGCTTTCTTCTTTTTTGGTTTTTCTGCCGGAGGTGGCGGAACCGCTGCATCGGCAATTTTATCAACCTTGGATTCGGTTTTAGCTTCTGGTGGGGTATCCAGTTGTGCTTCTTCCTTAATTTTATCTACATGGGATTTATCCTCAACTAAGGCAGTGATTTCCTGTGCTTTAGGATCTTCCTTAAGGGTAGGTTTTTCCGGTAATGGATCGATTGCAACATTGTCATTCTTACATCCAGAAGCAAGAAAAAGCAGTAACAGGCATATGTAAGTATAATGTTTCATCGGATACAGAGATTATCTCAAAACATTAAAGTTATCAACTTTTAAGAATTCTTGCCCTGCACAGATATATTTAACTTTATATATATACATGCCCGGATCAGTAGGGCTTCCCTTAAAGTTTCCGTCCCATCCTGCGTTTTTGTCGCTTGTTGTAAACACATTTGCGCCCCAGCGATCATATATTTCAAATGTTACAACTCGATCTAGTAAGAACCGATTGCTGATGCCATAAGTGTCATTAAGGCCATCATTATTAGGCGTAAAGGAAGAGGGTAGAAGCAAGTTCTCACAATTAAGGTCATCGGGATCTACTACGTTGATGAGGATGTCATCGCTGGTTACGCAGCCGCCATCTACGAACGTAGCCGTATATATTCTTGTCTCTGTACCCGTCGCTGTCGGATCGAAACTCATGTCATCATTGAGCCCTTCTGCAGGCGTCCAGGTAACTTGAGAAGCACACGTTGGACCTGTGAAT
>CALIQO010000026.1 GCA_938044055.1 uncultured Saprospiraceae bacterium | reverse complement strand
CACTATGTCCAGAAGACAGGCATATACCCTCTTCTTAAGCATCTTGCAGGTGATCGGGAATATGGTAAGAAAATCATAGTAAGCGACAGCATCACTGACATAGTTCAGTTTATTGTAGATAATCCTCCTTACATCCACGCTTGATCGAATCTGGACTTAAGTGTTCGAAAACGCACAATATTACGTATTTTTAATATGTGTTAAGTGTTGTAAATCAGATATTTAATTTCTGGCATACTCCCTGCTCTTGCATAGTTAAATGATCAGAAATCAAAATGGATAGACAACTTGCTCCTTCAGAGAAACGACCACAAGCATTCAGAAAAGTGCTCTGGATTATAGGAATACTGCTATTGTTAGCACTGGGATTCTTCTTACTTAGAAATTTACTTTCAAGAAAAATCAATCCAGATGATGTAATCATCGGGCAAGTTGAGAGAGGACTTGTTGAGAATAGAATAACAGCATCAGGTACTGTCATCCCATCTTATGAACGAGCCATCAATGCTCCTGTAAGCACAGAAATTAATGATGTCTATCTCGAAGCTGGAGCACAAGTAAAGAAAGGTGACCTGATCATGGAGCTTGACAACGAGTATACAAGACTTGAGTACGACCAGATTAAGGATGAGCTTGAAGTTAGAAAAAACAATATCTACAAGTTGAAGCTTTCTTATGATAAAGAGCTTAGAGAACTAGATTACAACAGTGAAATTAAGAAGCTTCAAGTTGCTCAACTGGAAGCTGAACTAAAAGACCAGAAAAGACTACAGGAAGTCGGTGGGTCTACCCTAGAAGAAGTACAAGCAGCAGAACTGGCTCTACAGGTTGCTCAGATCGAAGAAAAAGTAATCAATAATGACCTTGCCTATAGAGAGCAGGTTAACGACAGCGAAAAGCAAAACTTAGAACTAGAATATAAGATTCAGGAAAAGAAACTTGCAGAACTTTCTAGAAAACTAAAAGAAACAAAAGTAATTGCTGAATCTGATGGCGTACTTACCTGGATCAATGAAGATCTAGGAAAGAAACTCAACGAAGGAGACTTGATTGTAAAACTAGCCAACTTAGAAAAATTCAAAATTGAAGCCACTTGCCCCGACAGGTATGCAGGGCAGATACGCCTCGGCGCATCTGCAATAGTAAGGATTAATAGACAAGAGTTAGGAGCTATCATAACCAATGTCTCTCCTTCCATCGAAAACAACACCGTCCGTTTTAATGTAAGAATCAACGAAACTGAAGAAGTCAACCTGAGGCCTAATATGCGTGTGGATGTATTCATTGTATCAGATAGAAAGGAGAATGTTCTCAGAATTAAAAATGGTCCAGCCTTGAAGGGCGCTAAAAAGCAATTCATATTTTCTATCCAAGGTGAGGAAGCAATCCGCAAGGAAGTCACCTTAGGCTTGAGAAATCCAGAATATGTCGAGCTAAGTGGTGATATAAAACCTGGAGAACGCATCATACTATCCGATATGGAAGACTATAAAGAAATCACCTCAATTAAACTCGTTAAATAATGAAGAGCCATAGCTTAATCCATACTTTAATTCTCTTCCTTACTTCTAGCCTCATAATGGCTCAGTCTACCTTGTCTTTAGAACAAATATTGAAACAAGGAAGAGAACTATCTCTAGCCTATCATGAAGCTTCGGTAAGTAAGAAGATAGTTCAGCTTAACGACGACTTATTTAAAGCAGGAATGAAGCCTCAGTTAAATCTAAATATCAACGCACCTAATTTTTTCAAAACCAGTCGAGAAGTTGTTCAGCCTAATGGTTCCATCATTTTCCAGCCATTGAGTCAGAATTACTCTACTGTAAGCCTTACTGGTTCGCAATTCATCCCTCAGACAGGAGGATCGGTTTTCTTCTACAGCGATTTACAGCGATTCGATGACTTCAACCTTAACGATAGATTGTATAATGGAATTCCGTTGCGAGTGGGAATTACTCAACCGATATTTGGATTTAATTCCTATAAGTACGATAAGGTTATTCAACCCTTGTCTCTTGAAGTAGCAGAAAAGCAATTTAATTATGACATAGAAGGCATACATCTACAAGTTGTAGATTTATATTTCGACGCTTTATCCGCTCAGGCCAACCTGGAAATAGCTCAGACAAATCTAGATATAAATCAGAAGCTTATAGAGATTGCTCGTGAGAGGTATGCTCTAGGCAAAATTTCTGAAAACGATCTACTGCAACTACAGTTAGAATTAAACGGAGCAAGAAAATCTATACTCAGAGCTGACATTGTTACCAAAAATGCTGCCCAACAATTGTATACTTTTCTAAGGCAAGAAATAGACCTTGACACTGAATTTCCTTCTTTCTCTATACCTAGCTCGCCTACCTCTTTAGGAATAGATAAATCACTATTGCTAATAGAAGCAAGAAAAAACCGTCCTGAAATATCCGGTCTAATACTGGAAGCTGCCAGATTAGAAAAAGAACTCTCTAGAACATCCAATGAGAATGGGATACAAGTGGGCCTCTTCGCTTCGTTAGGTCTAGCTAGAGGTTCCAGAAACTTAGAAAGCATCTATTCCGATCCGATTACGGAACAGCAAGTAAGTCTCAGCGTATCTATACCTGTTCTAGACTGGGGAAAAAGAAAAAAATCTATGCAGATAATTAAGGAACAACAATCTTTATTGCATGAAAGAAGCTTAACACTAGATCAACAGATAGAATCCTTATTGAACCAGAAAATCATGTTTCTGGAGGAACTGGAAGAAGAAATTTCCTTACAGAAAGAAATCACTGAGGTTTCAGAAAAACGGTTTTCTATTTCCCAACAAAGATATGTCCTAGGAGATATAAGCATTACTGATTTGACTCTAGCTCAGAGAGAAAAAGATCAATCTAAAAGAGACTTCATCAATACCCTGAGAGACTATTGGACTACTTATTACGAGGTCAGACAGATGTCTGGCTTCGATTTTATTGAAAATAAAAAAATCACCTATTAATACACAATCATATGATATCACTAAAAGACATCAACAAGGTATACACCACTTCTACAGTGGAAACAACAGCACTCAATAATATCAATCTAGACATCGAAAAAGGGGAATTCCTCTCCATCATG
>CALIQO010000025.1 GCA_938044055.1 uncultured Saprospiraceae bacterium | reverse complement strand
CCAGAGAATATTGATGCAGTAGTGGAATTCGGAGGAAAGGAAATCAATTCTGCCAGCGGAGAGTATTCTCCTGTATTGTATGACGATGGCTCACTTTACTTTTCATCTTTCAATAGAAGAAAAGAAATTGTGATGGATGGTAGTGAAGAGGATCCATATATTAAAATATACAAGGCAACTCTCAATGATAAGGGGTTGTATGACGATCCAGAAGAACTGGGCCAGCACATCAACAGAAAAGGATGGCATGCTGGGAACGTGAGTTTTGCACCGGATGGAAGAACGATGTATTTCACTAGAGCTAAATTCGATGGAAATGAACTATCAGAATCTAGGTTATTTATGTCTTCTAAAAGCGATGAAGGATGGGGAGCTGCTAGAGATGTAAGTAATCTTAATGGTGATTATCTTATTAAGCATCCAGTGATCGGAGAACTTTTCGGTCGATCTGTAATCTTTTTTGTTTCAGATATGGATGGAGGCCTAGGTGGTGACGACATCTACTATGCAACCATGACAGCTGCAGATGAATTTTCAGCTCCGGTGAATTTAGGAGAACAGATTAATACAGTCAGAAATGAAGCTACTCCTTTTTATAAAGATGGAACACTATACTTTTCCACAACGGGTAGACCGGGATTAGGGGGAATGGATATTTTTTATAGTACCTGGGATGGTAGTGCTTGGTCTGATCCTCTAAATATGGGATTCAATTACAATACGAGTTACGATGACATGTATTTCTATCTTAATAAGTCTGGGAATAAAGGATTCGTAGTATCTAATCGTCCCGATGAAGATAAAAGAAACTTAAAGGGCAAGACTTGCTGTGATGACATATATACCTTCCAGATCAGAGAAGTTGTTATCGATCTTGCTGCCCTCGTTAATAATGAAGAAGGTCCACTAGAAGGAGCAACTTTAGAGTTGACAGACCTCAGTGTAGATGGCGGAAATATTACCAGTAAGACGAATATATCTGGAAATAATTTTGCCTTCTTACTTGAGCCAGACCACAACTATAAGGCTCTTGTCATAAGAGATGGATATTTCCCAGATTCTGTGGAATTCAATACGGTAGGAATCTTAGATGATTATACGGTCAAGAAGTCATTTAAGTTAAACCCGAGGCCTAAGCCTGAAGAAATTACGGAGACTATCAGAAAGAATGAATCTATCCGCTTGAATAGTATCTACTATGATTTCGATGACGATAAAATCCTTCTTGATGCAGAACCTGATCTAGAATATCTCGTAGAGTTGATGGAACAGTATCCAACGATGGTAATCGAGCTTTCTTCTCATACCGATGCACAAGGATTTAAGAAATACAACCAGCAACTTTCACAGAGAAGGGCAGAATCTGCCAAAGTGTGGTTAATGGATGCGGGTATTTCTGAAGACCGCGTGAAAGCTGTAGGATATGGCGAGGAATTCATATTAAATAGATGTACAGATGGTACCAGATGTCCAGATGAGGAGCATAGGTTTAATAGAAGAACAGAATTCAAGATGCTAGAAGGACCAGAAGAAATAGAAATCAAGTCCTCTATACTAGGTACGCAATCGCAGCCTGAAAAAAAAAATTAAATAGCTCCAGCGGTGGAGGTACGCAAGCTTTTGTAGATACGTTATCCTTAGATACAGTAGCGGTAATCAGTTTTGACCCAGGTCAAGAGGAATACGATTTAGGTAAGATTACCGAAGGCCTGCATATTGCGCTAGAATATAATTTCACCAATACTGGTAAGGTTCCATTAGATATAGAACTAGTCACAGCATGCAAGTGTGCAGAGCTCGACTGGACTAGAGGGAAGATTATGCCTGGAGAAAAAGGTGTTATTAATGTTCTATATGATAGTACCGGCGAAAAACTCAATCGAACCATTAAGAAGGACATTACCATTATAGCTAATACAGAACCCATTGTTACGCTGGCTTACTTCAGTGTATATGTCGAACCTAAAGTTGACTAACCGTGGGTATTATAGATTGGGTAATTACAGGGTTGAGTCTGGTGTATGTAATCCTTGCTGCTAAGAACTTACGTATGTGTTTTGTTTTTGGACTGCTGGGATCGTCATTGTGGGCTTACCATGATTTTGCCAATCTTAATTTGAAATTCGATGGCGTATTACAGATTTTCTATGTTGCCATGAGTATTTATGGTCTGTATCGATGGAGTAAAAGCCAGAACGAAGAAGAGCTTGCTATTACTCTTATGCAGCCTAAAAAACATTTTCAAGTAATACTTCTAGGAGTTGTCGTCAGTGTGATTGTTGCCTATGTTTCGTCTTATTTTTTCACAACAGAATTGCCTTATCTAGATGCCACAACGACTGGAATGTCTATCGTAGCAACATTCTTGCTGATAGGGAGGAAATTAGAAAACTGGTTGTACTTTATTGTGATCGACCTTGCGTATATCTACATCTATGGTTCTCAAGGGGCATATCTTCTTTCTGGTATAATGACTGTATATATAGTAGTAGCCGTGATGGGTTATTTTTCTTGGAAAAAGATGGTACCTGAATCTAAATCATACTGAGGTTGTGTAGTATTATACAATGCATCTGCTACTTTAACTTAAGTGGAAGTCGAAACACCGTTCCTTTTAAAATAGATTTAATTGAATGAATATGCAAGGGTGTTGTCTCACTTGTTTTGATTGAGGGTTTTCAATTGTGTTATATTTATTAAGGTTGTGAATTTTTCAATTAGAGATGTGAATTGTCTAATATAGAGACGAAGAATTACCGTTCCTCTAACCATCATTACCGTTACTCAGAAAGAGTGTGTCTGTTACTCAACTTAGTTGATCTTTAAGTCCGATTACTCGTACACCGCATTATAACAACTTAGTAATGATGAACAAAAAGATCAAATTGATATCCTTGTTGGTATTGGTTTTTAGCATTTATGGACTCCAATTGTTTTCTCAGAATGTAGCCTTACATTTTGATGGAACCGACTATGTAGAGTTGACCTCTGTAACCCTTCCTGTCTATAAGTATACAGTTGAGGGGTGGTTTAATTCTAGCAGTACTTCCAGCAGTACTACATGTAATACAAGTCGACCTTCAGGAGAGATTCTGTGGTATGAAGGAAATTACCCGACTTCTTATATTGCTCTTTCTGAATGCAATGGCGAACTTAGTTTTATAGAAGGGTCTGCCTCTGGAATTAGCACACTAGCTGCATCCGTACCACATAACATACGTGGAGCATGGAGGCATATATCAGTTCATCTAGTGGAGTCTTCAGTCGGGGTGATCGATGTAGAAGTTTATCTGGATTGTACATTGGTGATTTCTGGAAATATCCGACCGTGGGATATCAACAATGAATTCTACTTAGGTAGATTAGGGAATCTATCAACGGTGAGTCCATTTTCTAATTTTGTCGGAACCATGGATGATATTAAAATTTATGGCGCTACCGTTCCATCTACTTTATTGTGCCAAAATAAAAGATGCATCATGGATTCTCCGACGCAAGCTGGATTACTAGCGTATTACACTTTCGATGAAGGGAATCCTGGAATGGATAATACCAGTATTACTGCTGTAACAGATTATTCTGGGAATGGAAGCTCAGGGGTATTGCATAATTTTAGACTGCGAGGAAATACAAGTAATTATATAAATTCTACTTCGCCGATTTTCTCTAGAACTGATTTGTTCTGCCCGTTGATAACATCTGTGCCATTCCGTGCAGACACCTTAATGAAAATATGCAATGAAGATGTCATCCATCTATGCTTAACCGATACCTCAGGTGCTTCGTTGTCTGCCTTGCCTGCAGATCTAGACGAAGTGAATTGGTTTTATACAACGGATGGAACGACTTGGAATTTAATATCGCCAGCTCTCCTAGATTTAACTTGTGGAGTTGTTCCTCAAGGAAGTATTAATATTGATTGCACGACTTCTACCCTGGGTTATGAAGACTGGGAGATAAGGAGTGAATTTAAGTATAAAGATGGTAGTGACAGCTGTTACCATTATACGAAGCCTGTGCCGCTGCGCATATGTTGTGGGTTAGACGATCTTGCCTTACTAGGAAGTACCAATTATCCTGGAGATTTATTGTGTGATATGGATGTGGTAGATTTTACACTTGACCTTTCACCTAACTATCCTTTTTTAAGCAATCCTGCTAGCGGTGTAAGTATTAAGTGGAGTTACAATGGCATTCCACTCCCAGCATATAATGATCAGACTCAGATAAATCACAACAATATTACAGTGGATTTCACTCAAGGGGCTTGCTTTAAAGTGGACGTGAATTTTGGCATTTGCGATAAGCAGACCTCACTACAATATTGCTTTCCGATTGACCCGATGCCTATCTGTGGAACCATAGATACTTTAAATCATCCGACAATTCTGAATCAACTGAGTGCTTCTCCTAAGGTGTATGAAATATGCCCAGGAGAAGATGCTGCCTTAAAGATAGACCAGCCATTTAT
>CALIQO010000024.1 GCA_938044055.1 uncultured Saprospiraceae bacterium | reverse complement strand
AAAAATATTCTTCTGCTTCTACCTTCCCTGGAATGGGGTGAACAATAGCAATGGTATTTCTTACCCTTCTATTCGTAAAAGTTTCTAGATTGCGACCATCAATCGATTGTATTTCTGATCCCGTATATGAAATGAGAATATCGTCATCAGATCTTAAATCTCTAGAAATTGAGAGAAGCATATTCCGATCGGATGATTCACTTATTTTTATTTCATCGATGGATGTGGATTCTCCATTGACAGATAAGGAAAAAAGGGATTTATTTATTTCAGTATTGTTGATTCTTTTATTGATGGACAAACTTATATTGTTTTCATCCAGAGTAATAGAAGATACATAATCTGTGGTAACGTCGTTGAGATTTCCCGTTTTAATCCATTCCATACTACTCAAGTTAAACCCTGAATTCTCCACACTGAATCTAATGTACTTATCGGATTCATCTAAGGGCACATCCCTGACTATAACATCTTGCCACGTCTGCCAGCCACGTGTATTAGGTGTTTCAATATGACTGGTTATGTCCGCTCCATCTACTTGCATAGAGAAGGTAGCTCCGTCAGCATTAGAAGCAATTCTTACCTTAACATCGTATAATCCTGACTCGATGGTAGAAGGGGTGAATTGCAGCCATTCTCCTTCATCCATCCATCCGACATTGAATCCCAGATCGTTCTGATCATCTTCAGTCACTTCTATGTCTACTCCGTCGTTTCTATACGACCATCCATTATTCCAAGCTGTAAAGTTTCCTGACGACACCCTGAAATCTGCTATTCCTATATCGAAGTATGCTACTCCTACTGGTCCCATGTCGTAATTCACCGCTTCGATTTTTCCTGGAATATTATAAGCTGTGTATGGTCGTGTTGTCTCTGAATTTTGCAATCGAAACATCGCATCGATGACATCCTTCTGATAGTAACATTTTTCTATTTTTAATCCTTCGGTAATTTCCATCAGTGTCGCTTCCGCAAATGCTGCACTGGGTTTTGTTCCTCCATTATTCCAGTAGTCCAGTAAGGTCTGATACCCATCCGTTTTTACAATGGACAGTGGACCTGCAATTGATTCTATTTTCTTCATCGGCCAGACGGCCCATCCTATTCCATATTCTTCGAATAGGCTTATGGCGTCCTTAAACCAGGGGTTAGAATTTTCTCCCCATTCTCCGAAGTATAGGGGAACATCATAATCATTCTGAATATCTAGCACCCACTGAATGGTCGCTTTATCATTATAAGACCAGTACTTGTGTGGACTGTAAACAAGATTGTCATCCCACGGCGGTGTCAATCCGGTAAAGTCATTGGCAAACCAGTTTCCTTCTATAAATATAATGTGTCGATTATCTACTTCTCTGATGGCATGGGTGATGTCTAGATAGAGGTTTTTTAAATCTGTGTTTCCTGGTAGCTCCCAGTTTACTTCGTTGATTAAATCATATCCAGCTATCCAGTCTTCATTTACATATCTTTCTGCTAGCTTTTTCCAGAGAGCAACCGTTTTTCTTTTGTTCTCATCGCTTTCCCATAACGAAGGTTTACTAGGATCATAGTCGGATATGCCTTCATCTTTTCCTTGGCCTCCAGGTGCCGCGTGTAGATCAAGGACGACATACATGTCATTCTGCTTGCACCAGCTGATCAGGCTATCGGTCATAATGAATCCACGATCTAACCAGGTGTCTTCCCCTGGCGTAGGTTCGTCTTCTATCGGTAAGGTATAGAGATTGTAATGCATAGGAAGACGCACAGAATTGAATCCCCATGATTTTAATGAATCTATATCAGCTTTTCTTACATGATTTTCGAACCATGCATCGTAGAATCTTTCTGTTGCTTCTTCTCCGATTAGATCAGTTATCCGTTCTTCAATCTTATGTTGTGCATTGGCGAAGCCAGCTGTCTGTAGCATATACCCTTCTTGTAGCATCCATCCTCCGAGTCCCATTCCTCTGAGAATAAGGGTGTCTCCATTTTCATTGACTATGGATTTTCCATTTGCGCTAAGCAGCTGCTGGCTATGAGATGGAGAAAAAGTAAATATTAAAACTATGGATAAGAATATGCTACGCATTATCATAAGGCATGTGTTGAACTTTCAATATACTCCAATAAACTATTTCTGTATGAAGAGGAGTTTGTTTTTTAAAGCATTGTATCCTAAGTAGTGCTCTTGTCTTACATAGTTAATTAGTATTAATAGAATGGCCTAAATGTTAAAACTACTAAAAAATTAGTAGTATTATTTGTAACCTACTAAAAAATTAGTAGTATTGTAGTGTAAAGAAATAATACAATGAAAGAATTAACCAAAAGAGAGGAACAGATTATGGACATTGTGTGGAAGGTAAAAGAAGCCTATATAAGAGATATAGTGTCTGCATTTCCAGAACCACAACCACACTATAATACCATAGCCACACTGGTGAAAATATTGGTAAAGAAAGGATTTCTCCAATCTGTTAAAATAGGAAATACACACCAGTATAGTCCTACGCAGAGTTTCGAAGAATACCGCAACGAACACCTCGGTGAAATCAAAGAAAAATTCTTTGACAATTCCTTCCCTAAGATGATCGCTCATTTTGCCAAGAGCGAAAAACTGACAGATTCAGAAAGAGAAGAGTTGATTAAAATTATTAAAGGCCAAAAACCAAAGTCATGATCGCTTTTTTATTTAAATCTTCAATCGTTCTTATAATTCTTACGGCCTTTTACAAGCTCGTGCTTGAAAGAGAAAGCTTTTTTAAACTCAAGCGATTCTTCCTATTGGTATGCTTGATCTTATGTGTAACACTACCATTTTTTAAGTTGCCCTATATGATAGATTTTCAAGGCGCAGCTTCATCATGGCTTACAGAAAAAGAAGTAAGACCAGCTTCTAATTCTTCAGAAAAGAGGACAACATATGAGGAAGATATTCTGCCTGATAATGATGTCAATGACTCCTCTTTGCAGGCGAATGATGTAACACAGACTGACGATATAATTACGGATTCTCCGGATACTGCAGAGGAGAAAAGAGAAAGCAAAAGTCTAGGCTTCTGGATTATGTGTGTTTATATGTTCTGCGCAGGATTGTTGTTTCTTCATTTTTTATCACAGATGATAGGCCTTATGGTTAAGTTGCTTAAGAATAATGATCGAATTGTAGACGAAGGAGTCACTATTGTTAATCTATCTGAACCTGGAGAACCCTGTTCTTTCTTTCGATACGTTTTTATACATCCTGCCTCGTATGATTTCGACACTTATGAGCAGATTCTGGAACATGAGAAAATTCATGCAAGAAGAGGCCATACATGGGATCTGATTTTTTCTGAATTGATGGTTGTTGTTTTTTGGTTTAATCCATTCGCATGGATATTCAGGCGGGAGGTAGAGAAGAATATAGAATATGAAACCGATCAAGTGTTGATTCATAACCGAGAAGATGTTGTGGAAGCGTATCAGTTGAATCTAGTAAATATAGCTTCTAGGGTTCAGCCACTAACCGTTACAACGAATTACAATCAATCTATGATTAAAGAGAGAATCTTGCGGATGAATTCTAAAAAATCCAACGTACACAGCCTGTGGAAATTTGGATTTATTCTACCGATCGTTTTCTTTACAGCACTGGTTATTAATAAACCGATTTCATTAAACGCTGCTGTTTCAGAAAATCCACAAGAGAAAACAATCGATGCGATTACGATATCTTCTTCTGATGATATAGAGGGAGAACAATCACCTGATGACCCTTCTTTTCCTGACAACAAAGGGACTAGTCAGAAAAGTAAAGAAGATAATTATCTATCTGTTTCTCCATCAGTGAAGACAGGTAAGAATGTGTCAGATTGTGATGCTCTCATAGATGCTATTATGGAGCAAGACATGGATAAAGTTAAAAAGTATCTCAGTTCAGAAAATGCAGATTGTATACTTAAGAATCCTGAGTACGTCACTCAAGAAATCGGTGGAATGAGATGGATGAGACAAGAACCTTCGACTCCATTTTTAGCGGCAGCAAGGATGGGAAATATTGATATTGCTCAGCTATTATTAGACAATGGTGCTAAATGGGATTTAGATAAATACAATGAAGGAAATGCACTAATAGAAGCTACACAAGAAGGTAAGGTCGACTTCGTCAAGTGGATTGTAAACCTAGGAGCAGATATAAATGGGACCCATCCCGATTATGGAAACCCACTTATTGTAGCAGCAGGATCTGGATCTGCTGAGGTGGTAGAATATCTAATTTCACAAGGCGTAGATGTCAACTTAAAAACTTCTAACCAAGGAACTGCCCTTATAGCTGCAGCGAGAAATGGTGACGCAGAAACGATTGATAAATTGATTGAAGCAGGAGCAGAAGTTAATCAGCATACTTCCAATCAAGGCACTGCTATAATAGCAGCATGCAATTCTGGGAGGATGGCGACTGTAAAACAATTAATAGGGCATGGTGGAGATTATAAATATCTAGCCCCTAATCAAGGTTTCGCCCTACTTACTGCAGCGGGTCAAGGTCATATAGATATTGTTGAGTACTTAATCGGACAGGGAGCAGATGTCAATAGAAAATCTTCCAATCAAGGTACACCGCTTATTGTCGCTTCTGCAAATGGTCACCTAGATATGGTCAAGTTATTAATCAAGAAAGGAGCAGATGCGAATATGCATACCTCTAATCAAGGTTCGCCTCTGAGCGTAGCGACAAGTAGGGGCCATAGAGATGTTATTGAATTTCTTTCTACTCAAGTTGATGAAATAGATGCCATGTCATCTGGACACGGAAGTGCCTTAATTGCAGCTGCCAGAAACGGGAATAATGACCTTGTTGATATGTTGCTAGATAAAGGGGCAGATGTCAATCAGCAGAACGATGGCCAAGGTTCTGCATTGGTAGCAGCAGCACGTAATGGATATGAAGAAACAGTTTTATTGTTGCTCAGCAGAGGTGCTATCATAAATGCTCAGACGGACGGCAACGGTTCTGCTTTAAATGCAGCAGCAAGAAATGGCATGAATAAGATGGTCCGACTCTTACTTGATAAGGGTGCGCTCATAGATCTTCAGAATGATGGCCAAGGCTCTGCCTTGAACGCAGCAGCAAGAAATGGT
>CALIQO010000023.1 GCA_938044055.1 uncultured Saprospiraceae bacterium | reverse complement strand
GATCACCCAGCATAAATTACCTAAGTGCATTTGGCTCGACTGCAATCAGCTATACGGAAGGTTTCCCTTCTACTTCCTTGGTGTTTTCTTCACAAGATGGAGGTGCTGGAGCAGATCAGAATACATTGTCGGCAATCAATTATGCTGGTGAACCATTGAACGCATGGGTAGATGTTTCAGCGATTTTTAACCCTGGAGATGTCTTGTACGACATTACTGGCAAGTCTCAGTTGTTTAGCACTGTCGTGCAAATGGATGGGACGGTCAACATCATCATTAATCCTCAATCATATAGCGTGTATGCAACAGATCTCATACCGAGTACATGTGGATCAGATACAATAGTCTATGTAGACCTTGCTGCTATGGGTTTGAATAACGGTTCTAAGTGGACAGATTCATTTACATCCTTAAACAGTGCCCTCCATTATGCGGAGAGGTGTCAAAATATAACAGAAGTATGGGTCCGGGAAGGAAATTATATTCCCAATGAGATCGCAGATAGATCTCTGACCTTCAGATTGAATAGACCAATAAAATTGATAGGTGGATTCCCTCTCTCTATCCCGGAAGCAAAAATGGCTGATAGGAATCCCTCCACATTTACAACTGTTTTATCAGGTGGTATAGGCACGAGTAGCGTAGACGATAATGTCCACCATGTATTGAGTACAGAAGTCATAGATCCAGGGCTCGTTGTAGATGGTTTTACAATTGCAGAAGGTAATGCAGGGCCCCTAGGCATGGATTTAGGAGGAGGAATTTTTAATAAAGGCCTTTTAAGAATACAGAACTGTATCATTCGAGACAATGGTGCGACAGGCCTTGTATCCCAGATATACAACAGTGGGGAAGGAGCTCACCTTATTCTGCAGGACTGTACAATAATTAAAAACGGCGACGCAGATGAAATGAAAAATGAAAATAATGGAGAGATTACTATCTTGGGAAGTGTAACCATTCAAGAGTAATCATGTCATCTTATATCAACCTTGTACGTTTCCTTACTTCAGAATCGTCTATTGAAGAAAGTGTTGTAGAAGCTAAAAATCTTCTCAATAAGTTTTTTGCTTCAGATTCAACGCTCACTTCTGCTTTTAAAGATGCTAAGGAGTTAGAAAATGCAATTAAAACGTACACCTCAGATCCTGAACTACACCAGAAGATATATGTGGATGGCGTATTGCTTGATTTTTTTGAGAATGGGGTTATGGAACAACCCGCATTTGCGGAAGCGATACGATCAATAGACATCTACAACTCATGGGTTTCTAAAAGAATTTCTACCCATGTAGCGGAGGCTTATAGCCAAGTGTTCGATACTAAATTTCAACTGCACGATGTCAGAGAATTGAACAAGCTTTATGTCTTCGCATTTCCCAGCATCGATACAGATTTTCAACGGGATTTCAAGAAGCACGCACAATCATTTAAAACTCAGTTTAGAAATTCTGCCACGCCCGAAAAATTTATGCAGACCAGTTTTATGAAGAAACTGGATTTAATACCCAGTGATACGAGTCAGGTTAAATCGATGTATGCTGAGATGCTGCAGAATTGGGGAGCGAATCAGTATTTAAGGCTTGATTTAAAGAAAGCATCCCAACACCCTGAGAAAATAAAGCATGGTAAAGCCATTAAAAAAGCCCTGAGTATCAGCCACCAGATTTCAGGTAACACAGATGCTAAGGCGATGTCTCAAGATGTGTCTAAGAGACTGAGAGCCATTGAATCAAGTGCGCAGAACTCTGGAATTATATTATGGAGCATCCTAGGACTTATTGTTGCTGCCAGTATAATCGGGGGTATATTATATATGACGTCAAAAAGCACTTCTGCCTCAGAGAAATATGAAGAAGAATATAGGGAATATGAGAAGAAAATGAAAAACTTCAAAGAGAACAGAACCCTAAGTAAGCAGCAGATAGAGCAGCGCAGGAAAGCTTCCATCATAAGTACGGAGCATTATTCAGAATATGACAATGTTCCTCTCTTTCACGCTTACATTCAGACCAATAAACATTTTTCAATCAACGAGATTGACGACGAGATGTATGAACTCAGTAAGGTGATTAATAAGGATAATTTCGATACTGACAAGGTCTATGTAGAAGCGAAGTTCTTCACCACTGATCAAGATAAACCTTACAGAGAAGTGCTCGGTAGGTATACTAAAACTTCAAGTTCTAGACTAAAGTATAAGCAAGTAACCTTGCCTCAGGCGACTCGGGGATTCAGGGTTGAGAACAACGACAATGATCCATACACCTTGGACATAGAACGAAAACTCTTTTTTACAGATGGGTCTATTTTTGTTTTTCCGGTCCAGCTACATGTGTTTCCATCAGAGAATAAGGTTGAAGTGTATGAGCTTAACCCGATGCCTTCTCTATCTATGACACTTACCCTCGACGAGATGATGGATGATGCATCCGTGGGAACAGAAGAAGCGTATATCCTGATTGCATATAGAAGTTATCATTTTTTAAAAGGAGAATTGATGCGATATAGAATTCCTATAGTAACTGTGGATAAAAATTATGGGGCTCAATATCCCAGCATTTCAGGGGATTATAACTGGGAACTAACGACCAGTGATAAGCTAGCATTCGTCCGGATCAGAGCGGAAGAAATATCTGGTTATCAATTGATTAATAGAGAAGCGAAGCGTGTTGAGCAAGCCCAGCTTAAGCTACCTAAGAGAGAAGATACACAAGAAGAGATCTTCGTGCAGTACGTCTCAGGAGTGGAATAGGTGAGCCACTTGTGTGAAAAAAAATTGGTTTTGTTTTGAATTATTACCAAACGTCATATATTTGCGGTGCTTATAAAGAAAAGCATTTCTTTGGCCCGTTCGTCTAGGGGTTAGGACGCCAGGTTTTCATCCTGGTAGCAGGGG
>CALIQO010000022.1 GCA_938044055.1 uncultured Saprospiraceae bacterium | reverse complement strand
TGATGTCGATGCAGATAATGGTGTAGTACACGTAATTGACAAGGTAATCCTCCCTCCGAGTGTGGTGGACATCGCCATAGACAATTCCTCTTTTACGGCTCTTGTAGATGCTGTAATTCAAGCAGGGTTGGTTGATGCCTTAAGTGCTACTGGACCGTTTACAGTATTCGCTCCGACGAATGATGCCTTCTCACAATTGCTTACTGACTTAGGAATTACATCCTTAAGTGAAGTAGATAATGCTACGCTAACAGAAATTTTACTTTACCATGTTGTGTCAGGTAATGTTACAAGTACAGATCTAAGTGATGGAGATGTAGCTACACTGGCTATGGACCGTTCTTTAACTGTATCTACAGATGGTGGAGTAACGTTAAACGGTGATGTAAATGTAGTAAGTACGGATGTACAAGGAACCAATGGCATAGTCCATGTTATCGATAAAGTTCTTGTTCCTATGGACCCTTCTAACACCATTGTGGACATTGCTGCAGGAAACGAAGCATTTTCTATTCTTGTAGATGCAGTAACCAGAGCAGGACTTGTTGAAACCCTTTCTGGAGAAGGAACATTCACAGTTTTTGCTCCAACGAATGATGCTTTTAACAGTCTTTTCAGTGAGTTAGGAATTACAGGCCTTGATGATCTGACAGATGATCAGATAAGTGATATCGTATTATATCATGCGTTGGGAACTGAAAATTTCTCAGGAGATTTATCGACAACTTATGTATCTACTTTAAATACTTCTGCTCCGGGGGACAATGCAATTTCATTGTATATAGAAGTAGGAGAAAGTGTAGTACTTAACGGGAATACAACGGTAACAACAGCAGATGTCGATGCAGACAATGGTGTAGTGCATATAATTGATAAAGTTTTACTGCCTACAGATGTAGTAGATGCGGCCATAGATAATTCTATGTTTTCTTCTTTAGTTTCAGCTGTAACGATGGCTGAGTTAGTTGAAACATTAAAGACTGATGGTCCATTTACGGTTTTCGCACCTACAGATGATGCATTCGCTCAATTGCTAGTAGACCTAGGTGTTTCAGCAATAAGTGAGATTGACATGAACACATTGACTAATGCGCTGTTGTATCATGTAGTTAGCGGTAACGTAAGATCTACAGATTTATCTAGTGGCGATGTTCCTACACTTCTTGATAACAATTCACTATCAGTTCAGCTAGGTGATATGGTCTTGATAAATGGTGATGTAGAAGTTATTGCTACTGATGTTCAGACAAAAAATGGAGTAATCCATGTTATTAATAAAGTTTTATTACCAGCCAATTAATTAAGTGTTGAAGTTGAGTAGGGAGAATTTATTCTCCCTGCTCTCCATACTATTATTTTCATCTATTAAATTCAGCTCTAAGCTATTGCCCTCAATTAACCATCACATAAGTAGAATTCTTAAAGGAGATACCACTTCATGTGCCTACATCTATGATAGTTATAAAGTATCGTTTTTTAAGATGATATTGTTATACGTCAGACATAGAGAGGACGCACAAGATGTATTGCAAGATGGATTTATACAAATTTTTAAGAAATTAGAATTATATGATCCAGCTAAAGGGAAATTCGAAACCTGGGCTAGAAAAGTAATGGTTAATATGTGTCTTCAACATCTGCGTAAGCATAAGAAGTGGAAAGGAATTGTAGACTTAAATGAAGCCATCCTTAGTGTGAAGGCCAGTTATGAAATATCTGGAATTGCTAGTATGGATCTACAAGACTTATATGATGTTATATATAAGTTGCCAGATGGATATCGATTGGTTTTTAACCTCTATGTTGTAGAAGGGTATTCACATAAGGAAATTGCTTCTATGTTAGAAATATCAGAAAACACATCTAAATCACAACTTTCTAAAGCTAAAAGTAAACTTAGGAAAATGGTAAATCACTATCTTCCGGAATATAACAACTATGGCCAAGCGGCGAGAACATATGAATGATCTTCCAGATTTTGGAAGTAGACTTCGGTCTAATGATACGGAAGGAGATGCGTTTTTTCTCCCTGACGATCGCGTATGGGACGGAATAGAAGCCGTTACAATTACTTCTCGTAAATCTATATTGAAAAGATTTTGGTGGATACCGATGTTGCTTATTACTTTAAGTATAAGTGGGTTATTATATCATTCTTTATCAGATTTCCCTAAAGAAGTTTCAGTGAAAAAAGAAGCGTTTATCATGTCCACAGTTGATGAAAATGAAAGTGCATCGGTTGCTCTGTCTACCTTGAATGATCAGAAAGAAACTGATGAATATCCAGTAATCAATTCGTCGCAAGAACCATCATCGGGCGATTCTGAAAATCTGCCATCATTAAAAGAAAATATTCTTCAGGCTGTTCTTTACAATTCATATCTGGCAAGTGGAGTAAACTCTACTATTATCAAAGCTCCTCCATTAATTTCTTCTTCAGTTACAGGTGTCAATAATAATTTTACCATAGAAGAGATTCAACCATCAGATTTACCGGACAATCAGTGGATGTCTCCTACAGTTAATAATATTATTAATGAAGAAATGTCACGGAGCATGATTCATTTCACTCCTGTTTCGACTTATAATTCTTCTATTATTTTTAATAGAATTTTTATTCCTCAAGAGAGATTTACAATTGATCCTATTGATGGACAATCCAATAATAAACTTCTGTTCCTAGCAATTAACAGTGGAGCATATGTCTCTAATTATACGATCAATACTGTGACTAACCTGTCTGTTGATGATTTCAGATTGACTGGTCCACTAAGTCAAGTAACAGAGTTGAAACTAGATTTACTGTTGTGGAAAAGATTACGCTTATCTGCAGGAATAGGCTACAGACAGAATAACTTTAATGCTACTTATACCCACGAGATTGCGCAATCTGAAATTCTTAAATTGAAACAAAGTCCAGAAGGAACATCTTTTTCATATGCAAGTAAGATTCCTTCTTTAGCTGGAGGAATTGCTGCCACCATTGCGTTTGATAAAGAAGATCATCAAGGTAGATTAGAAAATGCTGTTCCACTATCACTGGAATTGTCACATAGCAATACCCTTATATCGGTGCCTGTAGGAATAGGGTATAGGAAAAAACTAACCAGGAACTGGTTTCTTGATTTTGATGCAGGGGTTTCTTACAATTACCGCAGATCTACCATCGATACTGCTCCAGGAAATATAACATTAAGGTCTGATCTTACTTTTAAAGAGTTGGACTTAATTCCGGTTCCCCAGGAATCTAATCCTTATAAAACCCATTCTATCGGCTCCTCAATAGGCAGTGCCATTAACTATAAATGGAAAAAAATGGAAATAGGC
>CALIQO010000021.1 GCA_938044055.1 uncultured Saprospiraceae bacterium | reverse complement strand
ACCCTCCATCAGCCCAGCCGTCCCAGCCAGACTCAAAATAGCCTTCATGTACTATCATGCTGCCACCTGAAGAAGAGGTAGTTATCGAAATTAAATTGCTTAATGAAGATACATTACCAGCATCATCATATGCTCTTACATAGTAATCGTAAACTGTGGCAGGAGTCAGACCTGTGATTAAAAGTGTTGTTGCAGATGTATTGCTTATAAGAACATCATCTTGGTATACTCTGTATCCTGAAACACCGACATTATCTGTTGAAGCAGTCCATGATAAATCAGCTGATGTCTCTGTAATATTAGATGCCATCAAGTCTGCTGGAGCAGTAGGTGCTTCCGTATCAGATGAAGAACACCCTGTCCATATAATGCCGACATACTCTGGATGATCGATGAACGGGTTTCTATTTCCTTGGATCGCATAAATCGCTTCATTTCTATCAATCTCTTTCTGATCTACAGGATCTGCATTATGCCAATCAATCAACATGTCTAAGAACCATTGCTCGTATACGATGTCACTTGTTCCGTCCAGAATTGCATCTGCCTCTCCAGTGTTGGTTTCCCATCCTGCGATAACGTCTTCATATCTTGTGGCCATATAAAAATATCCTCTTGCTAAATCTCCTTTGTATGCATCGATGGGCTCGAAAACTTGTCCAGAGTAACCTGGAATGGTTATAGACGATGCTCCTAGCTTAGTTCCATTGTTGGTTATATGTGTCTCTGTTCCTGAAATTACTTCTCCATAAGGATTGTTACTACGTATTCCGTTGATCCATCCGTCTACAGGAACAACTGTATATATATCGGTATACTGGGGCACACTTGTACTTCCACCCCACCATGATTTAGGAAAACTGTGTTCCCGATTATAACAATCGCCTTCTCCCTGGTAAGTGCCACATTGTTCTACGACAAATGAAAATTCATTTTCTAACCCTGTAGGGTTATCTGAATACATATCCCATACTATTGTTTCAGAACCAGAGTCATTAAAATGGTCATCTGTAGACTGATAGTGTGTCCATAAACTGCTATAGCTAACTACAGTATGGTCATCTATCAAATTATGCAATGCCGTTTTGAGTGCATTGCAAGTTTCACTACCTATTCCGTCATAATAGTTAGTGCTTGTATTGCTTGTCATTGTCGATCCATTTAGAGGATTGATAGTTAGATAATCAGGACCTCCGGTGCAAGCATCATTAGCTGCGAAAACATAAAAATAGTAAGAAGTATTACTTGTAAGACCTAGCGCATTAATCGAAGTCATATTACTAAACTGTAGTACTTCACCATTGCCGATTGTGCTTCCTTCCGTATAGGTAACACCATCCACTGGACTTCCATTTAAAGTACTTGACGTACTGATTAAGACAAGAAAATTATCTGCAGAACTCGGACTGAATGAAGCTTGGATAGAATTAGGTGTAACTGTACCGAAACTTAAATTACTAGCTTGGGAAGTAGGTTCTGTACATGGATTGGTTGATCCAGTAGGCATAAGAACGATATTATCAAGTGCAAATTCATCTCTACTTCCGCTTCCACCAGCATCACTTCCTGCCCATCTTATATAGTATTCTTGACCTGGTAGTATACTAAGATTAGATAGAATAATATTGCGATTATTCTGAGTCCAACCACCACTTGGTGATTGAGGAGAAACATAATCTGCAGATGTTATGCTTGAAAAACTACTGTTGTCATATGAAATTGAAAAATTAAATGAGTTGGACCTTGATTGGTCATTTCTCACATATATATCATAGTTGATTGTAAGATCTGTTATTTCTATAGAAGAATTATTAACCATCTTCAAGGTTATTGTACCAGGTGTCCAGTCACCTCCAGTAGGTTGTACACCTAAGCTTCTGTTTCCTCCACCTATATCAAATCCATATAGGCCTCCAGTTGAAACTCCTCCAGAACTAGAACCTCGTGCGTGATCTCCAGATGTATTATTGATACCGAAATTTTTAGAACCATCGCTAAAACCGGAAATCGCCCATGCATCGGCATCTAATTGTCCAGAAGAGGGGTCAGTTGTAAATCCACTTCCTGTGAAATTACCATTGTTAACACCACTTAAGGTAGCATCAAAGTCTATAGTATAGGTTGTTGTGCCATCTACAAATGTCAATTGTGCAATTGAAGACCGAAAAACGAAGGCGAGAAATACGAGGAGTATGTATCTAAACTTCATAGACGTTTTGTTTAGGTTAATTAATTGCCTGGAGTTTTGGGGAAAGAATAATACACTTGAAAACACACATGTAATATTACATATTTATATAATATTTTAAAAGAATATATTATATATTTCATTAATATATATGCAATCTTTTTAAATCTCATTTTTAGAAAAAATATAAGTTGATGGAAATCATAGATCTCAGCCAAGACATATATCCTGGAATGCCAGTCTATAAAACCTTACCTCAAGTGAAAATGTCAATCCACAACACCCATGAAGAATGGGATGGTATTCCAGCTAATGGTGAAGGAACAGTTAGCGTTCATAAAATAGAGATGGGCGAGCACACGGGTACACATGTAGATGCTATCAACCATATGTCCATCGAGCATGTCGGAAAATCAATAGATCTTATGCCTCTCGACATGTTCTACACTCTAGGGATTTGTCTCGATTTCAGATCCAAAGGCTTAAAAGAATTGATAACCCGTGAAGAAATTAAGGAAGCCATAGAATCGGAAGGATTGAATTCTATAAAGGGAATGACGGTTCTTCTATGTACCGACCATTACCACAAGCACTTCAATACAGAAAACTGGCCTTCAGGGCCTGGCATTACAGCAGAAGCTACACGGTGGTTAGGCAATGAAGGAGTTCCTTCCTTTGGTGTAGAAACAATGTCGCCAGGGGTCTCTGGAATTTCTAATCGAGAAGTACATAAGGTCTGTGGCAAACTAAATTTTACACATTATGAAAACCTTATTAATCTTGACCAATTACTCGGCAGAGGAGTATTCAGATTTATAGGACTACCACTTAAAATAAAAGATGGAACAGGTTCTCCAGTAAGAGCAGTAGCTGTATTCGAGTAACAGTTACAATTGTATACCAGCAAGCTTGCGATCGATCCACTCCCGATTAAAAGACTTTTCTAAATCCTTATAAGACGTCTTGTCTACAACCTGTTCGATGACCTTGTTTTTAATAACAAATATTTCATCGCACATATCTGTCAAGGTTGATAAGATATGGGAAGAAACGATCAAGGTGCAGCCTGAGGCTTTTAGTTTTTCAACTACACCCATGATCAACATATTGCCTTGAAGATCTACCCCATTAAAAGGTTCGTCCAAAACGATAAAGTCATTTTTCTGCTGAAGCAATGCTTGAAAGGCAAGTTTCTTCTTCATACCAGTAGAATATCCCGATACGAATTCATCAAG
>CALIQO010000020.1 GCA_938044055.1 uncultured Saprospiraceae bacterium | reverse complement strand
CCTTCAGAATAAGATAGGATGTTTTTCATTTTTCTTACGTATCCAGTAAGCTTTATATAAAGCATGGGGTGGAGGATAGTTCTAAATTCTAAGGATAGATTATCAGAGGATTGTGGAGCAATACTTGCCGTTACAGGTACCCATATGTCATTAGGTAAACCGATATTGCTACTGGTTATTAAGTGTAGATCTTGTTCCAGATGATCATATCCTAGAGATAGCTGGATACCTTTTTTTATAGCCCAGGAGATCTCGGTATTTCCTTGCCACAAAGGGTAGCTTGCTGTCTCATCCAGATAAGGGTCATAGGTAGAGGATAGTGAAAACCGTAGACCAGCTTCTAATCCTATATTGTGGCTTACCTCTTGAGACCATAATCCATAGATCCAGGATGAAGTATTTCTATAAAAACTGGGGAAGTTATCAGCCGTATAATCGTCGATGAGGTCTTGATTCTGATTGTAAACGTCTTCTTCAGTAGACACGATTCCTGGTTTAAAAAATTTAAGACTGACACCAGCGCCGCCGTCGAGTCTGCTATTGTCCATAAGATATGAAACCTGTGTATTGATCTGGTATTCTTTAATTTCAGTGGAGAAGGAAGTTGTAAAATAACTGTCAATTAATTCATCCTCTTCGTTGATGTCTTCTGTATTGATATAGTTATAAGATGTGTATCGATAACTGGAGTAAAACGCATTCATCTTAGTATAAGTAGCATCATTATAGATATGATTCCACGTACTACTTATCATACGATTTCCCCACTGGATGTCACTCTGAAAAGACTGAAATAAATCTTGATCGTCTACGGCATACAGATAATAAGTTTCGTCGTAGAATCCATCATTTCCAGAATATGCAGACAGAGAGATTCGATCGTTTTTATCAATAATATGATTGAGTTTTCCTTGGATATCGCTGAGCGCAAATGTTGAAAACCCTTCCTCGAAATTTTCTTCTTTTCTTCTCCGGCTTTCTCTCTTGAAGATAGGATTGATAATACTGTGCCGAGTTGATATTACAATAGAAGTTCTTTCCTTGATAAGCGGACCTTCTATATGGCCTTGGATGGCCACTGAATTTAAGGACATACTTCCATTCCATGCATTTTTGTTCCCTTCTTTTAGTTGGACATGAAGAGCAGAAGAGGTTCTGCCTCCGTGCTTAGCTGCAAAATTAGAGGTATGCAATTGTGCTTGTTGTATCATAGCAGGCTGAAAGATAGATAGCAACCCACCTGCATGATTGGGGTTATAGATTGTTCCACCATCCATGGTGATAAGATTCTGATCGGCATTTCCACCACGGACATGCATGCCTCCGAATCCATCCGGTCCAGAAAAAATACCGTTCTGCCGGTATAGATGTTGGAATAAATCAGGTTGGCCTCCTACATGGATAAATGATTCAATCGAAGCATTTCTGATGTCTGTACTACCAGCTATAGACCCATTGCCTGAATCATATGTGTTTTCTTGCCCTGAAATGATGATTTCATCGAAGGCCGCTTCATGTGTTAGAAATATATCTAACCTTCCTTGAAGAACATCTTCCATGGATACTTTTTTATGTGCATACCCTAGATGTCTTATTACAATTGTGTCACTATTTTTTCTTGTCTGATAACTATAATATCCTTCTTCATTGCTATAGGTTCCAGATCGATGTCCTTCATCATATATCGTTGCATAGATGAGCGCCTCCTTACTTTCCGCATCACGGATATAGCCATGGAGGTCTAGTGATCGGTATATGAGAATCTGATTGTTCTTGATTTCATAACGGTATGGAATGTCCTTCAAGAGTTGATCTAGGTCTTGCTTAAGGATGCCAGTGCTTCTATATTGGACGGCTTTGTAATTATGAATTTTCTGATCTACATACGCAATGCTATGGTTGTGTTCTTCTGCTATGGAAAGCAGTGCCTCAGATACAGAAACCTGAGCCATTGAGTAGATAGGCAGCATTAATACGAATAGAACAATATGAAATTTACTCTTTACAAGTTCCATCTAGCAATCTATAAGATTGATTTGAAGATTGAAGGCTACGTATACCTAATGGTTCTGCCAGTTGATTTAGTATGGAATCCATGTCCTTTCCTATGAAAATACCGCTGATCGGACAATCCTTGAGGCCTTTATTTTCCAAGGTAATTTCTACAGAGAATAAAATCTCTAGTTCGGAAAGAATCTGAGAAAGTGGTACTGCATTATAGGAAACTCTTCCATCTTTCCAGAACAAGTGATTAGAATTATCCATGGGTTTCTGAGAAATCATTCCATCCAGAGAATTATGGACACCTTTCATTCCTATTGATAAGTATATAGAATCCTTTTCCACTTTACTGATCAGTGCGACCTTACCTTCAGTCACGTGAACAGATTGAGTTTCATCTTCTACGTCTACCATAAACTTAGTACCGATCACGCGAATCATGCTTGTATTCATATCCACAATAAATGGCTGCTTAGGATTAGGAGCTACTTCTATATAAGCTGTGCCCGCGATTTCTATTTCTCTATTCTGCCTTTCGGCAAATGGGGGATATCGCAATTGAGCGTTTTCATCCAGCCAGATCTTGCTGCCATCTGATAATTCTACGTACAACATGCCATCATCTGCTTTCAGACTTTTCCACTCATCTGCAGAATAATTCTGATATAAGAACCAACTGGTCAGAAACAATAACCCTAAGGCAGCGATAGAAATCCAGGATCTCCAGCGCGGCGCAGTCCGGACAACGGTTTTATCCTCTGGATTTAGTTTTTCCTTAATTGAATCAAAAGCGCTTTCTTCTTCCAGGTCAAAGGGCAATGGAGATGTATCTGTCAATTGCCAACTCAAGACTATCTCCTCATGCAACTGCTTAGCTTCTTCTGAGGAAGACAGTATGTCATACAAGCGATTTCTCTCGCCTTGTGTCAGGTCGTCTGTAAGAAACTTGTGTGTCAATTCAATGAGTAAATTTTCGTTCAGAGGCATTATTGTCTTCTTATATGTACAATGGTTTGATACAATCCCCTAGTCAACTAGGTGAAAAATGATTTAATCCAGATGATAAATAATGGGATTACCCCATATTTTTTAAGGGTTACTCTTAATTCAGACAGTGCCCTAGTCATATGATTTTCTACTGTTTTCTTAGAGATGTTCAGTTTTTCTGAAATCTGTGCATGACTTAAGTCATGATATCTGCTTAATGTGAATACCTCCTTACACTTAGGAGGCAGATTGTCTATGGCTTTCTGTATGTTTTCCAGCACCTCTTCATATAACAATGATTGTTCTGCATTGTCTGTGGTTATTCCTACTTGATTAAAATCATGGATGCCCACTACCTTGTCTTTTTTCTTGAGATGATTGAGCGATTTATTGATAACTGCACGCGTAAGAAATGCCTTAAGAGAGTACTTTATACGGATGTCCTTTCTTCGTTTCCACAAGTCTACGATGACTTCCTGAGCTATGTCCTTGGATTGGTGTTCATCGCGGGTATAGCGATACCCTATGGTAACAAGTAATTTATAATAATCTGAGAAGATTGACTTCAGTGCAACTTCATCGTCTGATCTCATTCTGAGAAGTAACTCTTGATCTTGATTTATCGTATTGCTCATTCAGCTCTCAAGATAATATTTCTCTTTCTAGTTACCTTTTTTCTTTACCCTTATTTACGTTCAAGATAATTATTGGTTTAATTTATAGCACATATTCATTTGAATTACAATATAGTATATATTATGATAATATAAATATAAAAATCAACTAGGGGACATTCATTCGTCTTGTTACTTAATATCGAATCAGGCACAGAATCATTGTTTTCAGTACGGCCGATGAAAGCAGTATTCCGATTGCCACACTTAGTCAGTCTATTCACAGCATGCTTGCTGTGTTTCATTTATTAACTCATAGAAGTGATTCTGCGATCCGTCGCACTTCACTTCCTATAATTAAAATCGAAC
>CALIQO010000019.1 GCA_938044055.1 uncultured Saprospiraceae bacterium | reverse complement strand
GGCCTAAATGGATGGTTAGCCACTGGACAATTGTATGCGGGTATAGAAATAGATCTAGGGGTACACATCGACTTTGGATTTATCGATGAAAAAATCAGCATTATCTCCGCTGGCGTGGGAGCATATCTTAAAATGGATGGCCCTAACCCTGTTTTTGCTAAGGGAGAAATAGGAGGATACTTTTCAGTACTTGGTGGATTGGTTACTGGAAACATTAGATATGGATTTGAATGGGGGGAACGGTGTGCTTTCTCTAAAGATGGGTTGGAAGGATTGAAAATCATCAGCCAATTAAATCCAGATGGACCACCCAATATAAATCCCACTGCAATAAGAATGGTACCAGATTCACTAGAAGTGACAGTCATCCCAGAATTCGCAACAGTATTCGCCATGGATGAATATATAACGGTTCCTATCATGGATGATGATGGAGATGTCCAGAATGTCAGAATGTTTCAGTTGAAAGAAGAAAATTTTTCTATTTCCTTGACGGACAAACAAGGTCAAGAAAAAGCCATAGAAAAGTTAATGTATACAGATCAGTATGGCATGAGACTAAAGCCTATCGCATCGCTTGATAGAGAAACAGAATTTTTACTCAATATAGAAGTCACCTTGAATGAGTGCCCGCTCGTTATGTATGAAGAAGGAGGAAGAAACCCATGGTGTACAGTTCCAGAGAATTTCTGGGAAAAAGCTAAAACAGATAAGGCTAAGGTATGGAAAGAGGTTCATAAAATTAAGTTTACAACGGATAAAGGACTGGAGTATTTAGCTAATGTAATACAGGAATTTCCTCTTGCCAATCAGCAATATTTCTGCTATAAGAACATTGCTCCTTTCATTGCTACAGGTCAGCAGATCAATATTAATTCTTTTGCATTAAATATCAGCAAGGACGATGCACAGAACTATGATTTAAAACTTACGACAGGATTTAGTGAACTCGAAGGCGGACATACGCATTACGCTCCAGTTGTAAAAGACCCCTATTATGTTGCTGGAGATAAACTCATTGATTCTTACCCCTCTCAACTTCTTCCATCTACGATTTACCGCCGTCAACTCTTCGTAGAATGGACGCCTAAAAACGAAACTAGCCAGCAGATCAATTCTAAATTAAAGGAGAAGACAATCTACCAGAAAGATAATGTTAACACCAAGTTGGCCAGCCGTGAAATTGGTAATAGTTCTGTAAACGTCTTGAATAAAACACCCATTTATAATTATTACTTCAAGACAAGTAAGTATGTCGATATCCAGAGTAAAGAAGCGGATATGGAAGCGGGTGGAACCAGTATCGGTTGTTTTCTTGCGTGGAACAACAGACCTGAATCTGTTGCTGATTATAAAGATGGAAAAGTCCCAGTAAGATATAATAAGGACATAGATCTACCTATGAAGCAAGTCGATGTAAGTATGGTAGATCAAGCAGATTATAATCAGCTATTGGTAATTCTGAAACAACAGCTTATTCAGAAGTATCAGTCATTGGGAGAACTACCTGTCAACTTTAATCCAGGAAGTTACAGGGTGGTAACTACTTATGAGATGGATAGATATATCAATGGTGGTGAGCGCTATGATGAAGTTGAAGTAAGTGCTGGTTTAATCCGTTTTAAGAATAACGACTGGGCAGAATTTAGAGCAGAATTGAGAGACGAATTGGTTGATCTTTTCAAGGATAATGTAGACGGACTAGGAGTTATGGGGAGTAGAAAAGTAGGAGGAACTTTAATTGAATCAGGTCTGCTAATACCTCCTAACTTGGAGTACACGATTGCACCTTATAATCTAAGCCCACCTTTAGATGTAGAGAATTTAGGTGTAAATACAAGTGGCCTGAAACCTGGTAATCCGAAACCATCAGGGAATAATAACAACCTAGGAGGTATAAATCCTTATACCATAGGAAATGGTACAGGCTTCAGTAAATCATCGGCTGTACTTCTTGTCAAAGTAAGGACCGCTATGGGTAGTGGAGGGGGATTATCGGGAGTCATTACTTGGGAGAATATAATTATGGACGGAATCATCCAGCAATTCGTAGATCCTAGTCCGGTAGAGTATAACTGGAGTAAACTAGGAGAGGCAGCAGACCTATTGAAAGATTCTAGAGAACAGATTAAGGCCATGGCACAGAATCCTAATCTTTCTATGGAAGTGGGGAATTCACAATTTAAAACCAACTAAAATGAAGAGTATAAATAAAATCGTTTTAGTAATTGTGCTATCCATAACAGCATCATCCTGGTTGTCAAGCCAAGACGCTTCTTACCGGATCAGGTTGCTTGCTAAGTCCTATCAAGATTCCATTGTTCTGAGGTGGAACATAGGACATGTTAATGCTTGGAACCACAGTGTGAGTAATGGATATAAAATTGAACGCATGGAATTAGATGATCAATCTAATGATGTTGTAAAACCATTTACTTCATTAACTGATGTCCCATTGATGCCGTGGACTGAATCAGAATTTATAGATCGCACTTTTCCAGGTGATTCTATGACAGCACTTGCGTACAAATGTCTGTACCAACCGAGTGAAGAAACAAGAGAAAGTGGCGACCTCGTAAAGCAGATGAGTATGGTTTCCGCAGATCAGAAAGGCCGGTTCACCATGGGGTTATTGGCGGCTGATTTATCACCAAAAGCGGCAACAGCCTTAGGTGTAAGATGGGTCGATAAGAACGTAGAACTAGGAAAAAAATACATCTATCGCGTATACGTTCCTACTGGAAATAGTCATGTTACAACGGACACAGCCCATTTTATTCTCACT
>CALIQO010000018.1 GCA_938044055.1 uncultured Saprospiraceae bacterium | reverse complement strand
AGGTAGCAACAAGGCAGCATATAGATAAGCAACCATATTACATCCTTCATAGAATCTATAAGATGCAGCATATATACCCGATTGATAGTCTCCATCTTCTAGCATTCTTTCTAGCATTACTACATCTATCCGACTGTATACGGCCATTAAGAATACAATTAACCCGAAGGGCAGTGCCTGTTTCAGGTATGCTTGCGCAAATGTTAAGTTGAATCTAGGAATTGACCATATCGATCGCAAGGAAACCATTGCTACTAAGATGGCAACCAGAAACGCAAGTGTCTGTGCTTGCACAAATGTCAGTAGACTTAGGTCTATTCCTTCCTTCCAAAACAAAAGGTAACCGACAAAAATAATCATCAATGATTTATCCAATATAGATAAACAGCTGTCCCAGAAATATCGACCGCTTGCAGAATGATGTGATCTGAGATACATGTAAGATGAAGCAAGAAAGTGATTGATCGCAATCCACTTGAGGAGCCCCATCATTTTTTCAGAGTAGTCCATAAGGAATCCGCACCCGATGACTACTAGAAAGAACAGCATCCCCAATACTGCTTTTATAACCACTACTTGCTTGAAATCATTTTTTATCTGAGAACGATTTTCACTCAGTCGTGTCAGATTATAATTGTGAATTCCTGGATCTTGTAAAAAATAAAAGAGGTAGCTAAAATTAAACAGCGCTAGAAAAATTCCATATTCCGAAGGGCCTAAACTGTTCTGTACGCCTACTTCTATTATGAATAGATAAGAGAGCTTGATGACCACGTTGATGATCACTAGAAAAATTAGATTTGTCGAAAATGATTGATTCACGGATTCAATTTCCCAGTATGATTTAAAAACATGCTACAGATATTCTGGTTAATTAAAGAAGTGAATATAGTATTTTACTCTCCATGAGCCTGATAACATTTACAGAAAGGGGACTTTATTGTGCGCAAGCAGATGTCTACATCGACCCCTGGAAGCCTGTAAAGAATGCCTTAATCACCCATGGACATTCTGATCATGCTCGATATGGATCGAAGCATTATCTTGCTACACACGCTGCTGTTCCTGTCGTTGATTATAGATTGAAAAGCCCTCCTATAACAGGGATTAATTATGGTGAAACGGTAACGATACATGGCGTTAAAATAAGTTTTCACCCAGCGGGCCATATCATAGGTTCTGCACAGATCCGTCTTGAGTATAAGGGTGAAGTATGGGTTATCAGCGGAGATTATAAGACAGAAGATGATGGCGTATCAGAAGCATATGAACCTGTGAAGTGCCATCATTTTGTAACGGAATCTACCTTTGGGCTACCGGTCTTTAAATGGCAACCTCAGAAGAAAGTAATTTCAGAGATCGAAAGCTGGTGGGAAGAAAATCAGGCAGAGGGAATTGTTTCTGTTATCAATGCTTATGCACTCGGAAAGGCACAGCGCATCATCCAGTCTCTCGACCCTTCCATAGGTCGGATATATACCCACGGTGCGGTAGAAAACATCAACGAAGTTTTGCGCGCTCAGGGTTGTGTTTTAAATCCTACGATCAGAGTAACGCCAGAACATAGTTTCGATGATTTTCAAGGAAATCTAGTCATTGCGACTTCGTCAGGAATACAGTCTGCATGGTCTAAAAGGTTTAAGGATTTCTCTAGTGGAGTGGCAAGCGGCTGGGTAGCTATGCGTGGTACTCGACGCAGGAGGGCGGCAGATCGTGGCTTTGTCTTGTCTGATCACGCAGACTGGACGGGTCTTCTTGAAGCTGTCAAGGCTACAGAGGCTGAGCATATATATGTTACGCACGGATACACAGATATTTTCACAAGATATCTTGTGGAGATAGGCTACGATGCTCAGGTTGTAAAAACAGAATTCACTGGAGATGAAGAAATAACAGAAGAGGTGCCAACATGAAAAAACTTGCCTCCTTATTTAGAGAGATCGATAGAACAACCAAGACCAATGCCAAGGTTAAGGCCCTTGTCAGCTATTTTAAAGAAGCAGACGATAGATCTAAGTTATGGACGATAGCTTTATTTACACATCGCAGACCTAAGCGGACTATAAGTACTGCGAAGATGAGAGAATGGGCTGCTGAGAAATCCGCACTTCCGTTGTGGCTGTTCGAAGAAAGTTATCACATCGTCGGTGATCTTGCAGAAACCATAGCGCTATTATTGCCGACTCCAGTCCAGTCATCTGATAAGCATCTATATCATTATATAGAAGAAATGATGGGATTAAAAAATGCTGAAGAAGAAACTAAGAAAGAATGGATATATAAGAGCTGGGAAGAGTTGAATACAGATGAGCGGTTCTTGTTCAACAAGTTGATTACGGGTGGATTCAGGATCGGTGTATCTCAGAAATTAATAACACGTGCATTGTCTCAAGCTCTAGATATAGAAGAAGCAACCATCGCGCACAGATTGATGGGTAATTGGTCTCCTGTTGAGGATGATTTCCAGAAATTGCTTACGGAAGAAAACGAAGGGGATCACTTAAGCAGACCTTATCCATTCTATCTTGCTTATGCGCTGGATAATGAAGTAGAAGAAATCGGAACTCCTTCTGATTGGCTAGCAGAATGGAAGTGGGATGGAATCCGAGGACAGATCATTAAGCGTTCAGGGGAATTGTATGTATGGTCTAGAGGAGAAGAACTCGTAACGGATAAGTTTCCTGAGTTTAGAGTCTTTAAAGATATAAAGGAAGATAACTGGGTCATCGATGGCGAGATTATCTGTTTTAAGGAAAACCAACCCATGCCTTTTAACATACTACAGACGAGGATCGGCAGAAAGAATGTGGCTAAGAAACATCTCATAGATGCTCCTGTAGTTATAATTGCATATGATCTACTTGAGTGGAATGGGGTAGACTTGAGAAATCAAGCCATTACCGAGCGGAGGAAGATATTGAGATCATTCGTCGAATCTATTTCTCTTAAGCAGTGTATTCTTTCCCCGGAATTAGATTTCGAAACGTGGGGAGAACTTTCTGAAATTCGTGCACAATCTAGGGCCCACTATGCAGAAGGTTTGATGCTCAAGTGGAAGGAAGGAAACTATAAGGTGGGAAGGAAGAAAGGAGAGTGGTGGAAGTGGAAAGTTGATCCGATGACCATCGATGCAGTAATGATCTATGCCCAGCGGGGCCATGGAAGGAGGGCTAATCTTTATACCGATTTTACATTTGCCGTATGGGATGGAGATAAGCTTGTTCCTTTTGCTAAAGCTTATAGTGGACTTACTGATAAGGAATTCGAAGAAATAAGTCGGTGGGTAAGAAAAAATACGATTGAAAGATTCGGTCCAGTATGCAGTGTGCATCCAGTGCATGTTTTCGAATTGGCATTTGAGGGCATCGCCTATTCAAGGAGACATAAATCTGGAGTAGCTCTTCGATTTCCTAGAATGAAACGGTGGCGAAAAGACAAGCCAGCAGCTGAAGCCGACACCTTAGAAAATCTTAAAAAACATATTAATTAGGGTACGAAAAAGGATGTCATTGAAAAACATATTAAATATTTCTTTAATATGTAAATAATTATCCTATCTTTGTTTCACTCTGAGTGATTAACCTACATTCTGAGTCCAACCTATCCCTCCAACAGTACCTTAATGACCTAAATTTTCTTTAGATGAGAACGATAATAGCTTCCTGTCAGGCGGTTGTAGTAATACTGTTATGCCTGAACCACCATACCTTGTATGGCAATAATGAAAAAGAAACGATTATAAAATGCAATGACTTCGAGGCCTTTCCAAAAACCGAGTCATCAACAATTGCAATAAATTGTCCTATGGATATCACGCTGTACGTCCCCGAATCGGGATGTACGGTAGATTCCATTCTTCCCGGCCCTACATCAGATGTTACAGACTGTATCCCTACATTCACAAGTAATCTTGAAATGGTTGCTCCCGGAGGTGTATGGATTCCAGGCGAGTATACCATTATGT
>CALIQO010000017.1 GCA_938044055.1 uncultured Saprospiraceae bacterium | reverse complement strand
CCCATGGCGTAGAAGCACCATCTGGCGAACTCTTATAACCGAGTTCTGTAAACAATACTTTCTTACTATAGGCTTCAGAAACCTTAGAAATATCATCAAGATATTTCTCCCATCCCTTAGATATCTGTTGTACGGAAGGATAATCTTGATCTACCAGAGGAAAATATGCTTGGATTCCTATGTAATCAAGTTCATCCCAGAAAACTATGTCTTCATACTCTTTATACCAGTTAGCGGCATAAGTGATTTTTCCATGGTAAACTTTCTTTACTTCTGATATTAATGCGCTCCAGAATTCAGGTTTCTTTTTAGTAAGCTTAGTTAATTCTGTTCCGACACAAAACATGTCTGCTTGAGCTATTTCTGCGATTTCAGCATATCTTAAAATAAATTCTCGGTAACTCTTACTCCACAACTTCCAGTTATCCTCATTCTCTGGATAGATATCAGATCTCCACTTGCCAGGTTCAGGAGAATAGATCCAAACATGAGGTTTTAAAAATACTTTGAATCCAGCCTCACGAGCTTCTTTTATATTATGAATCCAGTAGGCGTCTCTTCTTTTCATTCGAGAAGAATCACCCCTGGTATGTCTCACTTCAACACTCTTAGAATCTTCCTGATTGCTATAAGGAACGAAAGTTACCCAATTAAACCCTTTTTCTGACAATGGCTTTAATTCTAAGGTATCTCTAAATCCAAATATATGAGCCCCTTTCTGTTTTTCAATAGACATACCTTCCTCATAGGCTGGAACATCTTGATGATTCTGAGACACCAATTTCAATGCAATGTATATGCATAAAAATATGACCAAAGCTGGGATAACAATTTTCTTCACGAAATCCTTTTTACTACTTACAATTACTTACCATGGAAGAATACAATTTGATTCAGACTGAAAGATAATCATATTGAATGTATAAAAGTTTACGGAACTTTTAACGATCAATAATAGGATTACTTTATGGTAGCATATTGATGTCTTGACTAAAAAACATCTATAATTGTTACTAGCTTTTAGTTTTAGTATTGTTCATTATATTGTCTATTATGGAAGACCTCATTGCTGAAATAAGAAAATGTAGCGTGTGCTTACCTCATCTTAAAGATGGAGTTAATCCTGTTCTTGCTGCGGGTGCAGAAAGTCGAATTGCCATTATAGGTCAAGCTCCAGGAAGAATAGTACACAAGTCTGGTGTGCCATGGGAAGACAAGAGTGGCGATCGACTTAGACAATGGTTAGATATTGATAAGGAACAATTTTATGATACATCCCTTTTTGCGATAATCCCCATGGGGTTTTGTTATCCCGGAAAGGGTAAATCAGGGGATTTACCTCCTAGACCAGAATGTGCTCCATTGTGGCATAACCAACTATTCGATAAGCTCCCTAAGCTTGAATTCATTCTTCTCATCGGATCTTATGCCCAGAAATATTATTTAAAAGATTCTCGCAAGAGAACACTTACAGAAACTGTTCAATCTTATTCTGAATACCTTCCGCGTTTTTTCCCATTGCCACATCCTTCCCCTAGGAATAACATATGGTTGAAAAGGAATGATTGGTTCGAGAAAGAATTAGTCCCTGAATTACAGCAAACAGTAAAGGGCATTATAAAAAAATAGTAGGCTTCTAGCTTCCTTTCTTCAATCGCATAAGAAGTGAAAATGTCTGATCTACATCCTTATCGTTAACAACAATTGTAAATTCGTTGGTAGTAGAAATCATCTCTACAATATTGATACCGTCCCACGCTAGATGCTTGAGAATGATGTAATAAATACCTGGGATCTCCACATTATTCTTAGGTAGTCTTATCGTAATTGAAGAGAGGTTTTCTCTAAAACTTATTATGTGCTCTTCTTTAAAGATACGTTCCACTTCCTTTTTAAATGAGGTCGAAATAATAATGGTTCGTTCTGCAACACCTTGAGAAAAGGTACAGAAAATCTCTTTATTCTGATCCAGCAATTGCAGCAATTGGGTTTGCTTTATGGTTAACTTGTCAGAATAAGAAAAGGTATAATCACTTAATCCTGATCGTACGACTACATCTCCCAGTGATCTCAGAAAATCACTTATACCAGAATTGACTCGTTTATAATCACTTGGTGACAATCTATTGATAGCCATAACAATAGCCCCTGATTGTACTTTCTTTTTAATGATTGACTCTATCTCAGGTTTTATCTTTCGCGCAAGCGCTGACACATTAAGTATACCATCATGTAAGCCTTCCTCAATAAACGGTGATTTCTTAATAATTCGATTTACAACTTGTGCTATGGTTATCATACGATCAGATTGATTGTTAAATATTTAACAGATAGTTAAAAATACGTATAAATTATCAATTGTTTTGTTGCCCTTATGAGTCAGTAATACATTTGTCATAGCAAATAGCAAAAATGAAATCTCATTTTAATTTACAAGGATCAATAGTAGCACTGGTTACACCTTTTACGTCAAGTGGAAAAATAGACTATCTATCTTTAGAAAACTTACTCCATTTACACCGAGTTAACAATTCTGATGGCATAGTCATCTGTGGGACAACTGGAGAAGGTCCAGCATTTTCTCTCAATGAATTTTCAAGATTGGTTGGATTCGTTGCAGAGAAAATAGCTGGTAGAATCCCTGTTATTGCTGGTTCTGGAGCCAATGTCACTTCAAGAGCAGTTGCATTATCAACTGCTGCTATGCAAGCAGGTGCAGATGGCTTACTTATAAGCAATCCGTATTATAATAAGCCTACTGACAAGGGTATTGAGCTATACTTCAGAGAAATCGCAGACAGCGTTGATCTTCCGATTATAATGTACAATGTACCTGGTAGAACTGGAAGCAACATGACGTCGGAATTAATTTTAAAACTGGCTCGTGAAATCAATAACATTGTCGGTGTTAAAGAAGCTTCCGGTGACTTACAACAAGTGATGGAAGTGATTGCACACAGGCCTTCTAATTTTAAAGTCTATTCAGGAGACGATGCACTGGCCTTACCTATTATCAGTCTAGGTGGAGATGGATGTATTTCTGTCGTAGCTAATCAGATACCTAAACCATTTAGGAACATGATTCACGCTGCATTAAAAGGCAACATAGAAGAGGCTCGCGACCTACATTATA
>CALIQO010000016.1 GCA_938044055.1 uncultured Saprospiraceae bacterium | reverse complement strand
AAAGGAAGCATGGGATGCTTCAATCCTGCTGTCGGTCTGGCTACGTATATCAATGGCTTGAATACAGGATGGAATCTAGGTATGATTGCCATTGCGAATCTTATCGGAGCGGGTATAGCGACAGGGGTGTATTATGGGTTTTATAAGCACCCAGAAGATTATCAGGAGAAGGGTTAAGTCATAAGTCTTCTTTATTTAATCACTTGAAAAGGATTACTTCCATTCCCATTTTTCGGCAATCGCTTCTTCTAGAATAAGATAGCATCCTCATATTCTGGTCCTGCTTCTGCAAGCTTTACATACGGATCTCCTTTTTCTTTTTGCCCAGTTGCTCTACATGTATGCATAGAGAAGATATCCTTTTTCTTCTGGTAGTAATTCTAATCCATATTCAAGCCAAGGCAGAGTAACCCTAAGATGATCTTGAGTGGAAAATTTTCTCAAAACCCGGATACTATAATTTTGAATTCTATAAATAATTTTAAGTGATTCAGGATAATTGAGCAATCTATCTACTACTTTCAAGGTCATGTATGAGTAGAAATAGAATTGTCATTTTAAGGAAGTTAAGAGAGAAAAGCCATTCCTGATTTGTAACCACCATATACAGATAGAATCCCCAGTAGACAAGATCCGAGCACGTAGCACAATGCCATAGTTTGCTGGCCGAGTTGCAATAGATCGTAAGCTTCTTTACTGAATGTAGAAAAGGTACTGAATCCCCCACAGAATCCGACCATCAGCAATAGCTTAACCATATTACTCGGTTCTGTCTTAATGGAATATGCTATAAGAAAACCAAGTAGGATAGAGGAAAGTACATTTGCGGTAAGCGTACCGATAGGAATCTCGCCAGGAGTAGTATTAAAATAAAGGGATAAACCGTATCGACATATAGATCCTAATCCACCTCCTATAAATACCATCAAAAAGCCCATCATGAAGTGGCTCGTTTTTTCTGTTTCGATATAAAAGATAAAATGGTTGTCAGGACGAGAGCAAGCAATAAAATGACTAGGAGTAAATTGAGGCTGCCTATGTTCTGTAACTTGAATACGATTAAGATGAAAATCACATTGACAATAACCAGAACACCTGTAGCTTTCATATGGGAAAGGCCTGAATCTATCAGTAGATGGTGGATGTGATTTCTATCCGGAGAGAAGGGTGATTTTCCTTTTAATACACGGATAGTAAATACCCTCAGCGTATCGAAAAGGGGAAGAATAAGAATCCCTATGGCTACACTCGGCGCTGCTTTAAAAGCATAAGGATGACCTGCTAACTCGCGGTGTGATTCAATAAATTCTATGGCCAGTATAGAACAGACTAAACCCAGCAAGAGAGATCCAGTATCTCCCATAAAAATCTGAGCAGGAGTCACATTGTACTTAAGAAAAGCGATCACAGATCCCGATAAGGCAAATGCTACAATGGCTAAATCTATCCGATCAACCTTGAGAAACCATGTGCCTAAAGTGATGGATATCAATACACCTATGCTCCCAGACAAGCCGTTGATTCCATCGATGAGGTTAAAAGCATTGATGATCACAATTATGGTGAATACACTCAATGTCGAACTGATCCATAATGGAAGATCATGTATACCGAATATTCCATATAGGCTGGTCAACATAATATTGGCCTTAAAAACAATGATTAAGGCTGCGAAGATCTGCCCTAAAAACTTGTTTCTAGGGCTTATGGGATCGATGTCATCCTTAGCACCGATAAGAAATATGATGATGAAACTGCATAGAATGTATTGCAGATCTGTGAATACATCGAACGGTGTCCATAGAATGATGGAAAATATCGTTCCTGCGAAAATGGCAATCCCTCCTAAAGAAGGTGTACTTACTTTATGAGATCTTCTCTCACCAGGTTCATCGAAGAGGTTTTTTTTCCTCGCTACCGAAATAATAGATGGTATAGCCAGAAACGTCAATGAAAATGCAGTAATGAATGCAAGTATAATATCAAACATACGCCTTGTTAAGTATCTGCAAAGATAGGCGAATTATATGGATCAATCCTCAGAATGGCATCGATCAATTATCGTTTTTTAACTCTTCAAGCACTTCTCTTAATTCTTGCCCTAGGTCCTCTATCCCTTCAGAAACATCCTCGATGATGTCATCAAGGTCATGATCGACAAAATCCTTCAATACTGTTTTTAACTCATCACCAGCGATACTAATGATGTCATCCGCATGTTTCTCCCAGTCTATATTCTCTAAGTCTTTGAAGATTTTTTCAAACTTATCTCCTTCTTTTAAGACTATATACTTAGCAGATAGACCCAGCATTTCTTTTTTTTCTTCTGAAGTAAAATCACCCTCAAATTTTTCAAGACAAGTATCCATCATCTTCTCTAGCTCGTCATTATGTGTCTTCCAATCCTCGTCTTTCCAGTCTTCTCTGTTGTCTTCTGCTGTTTCGACATGATCCTCTAAACTCTCAAGAAAAGCTTCTTTATTTACGCAAGGTCCGACCAATTGACACGAGGATAGGAATAGAAATCCAGCTAGAATAAGAACGTAGTATCTCATATATAAAAAGGTTTTAATCATGATAAATCAACTATGTATGCAAGGATTAAGATAAGTATAAGTAGCTATGCTTGTACTTATTATCATAAGATCCCGACAGAAGCCCTATATATATGGGCTGCACTACCTCTATTAACCCTATTTTTCGTAATTTTGTGCCCCTAAAAGCAACTCCTTAGGAAGTTTATGTCCGAACTGATGAAAAATATCGACGAATCTAGGTTACCAAGCCACGTAGCGGTGATCATGGATGGAAATGGGCGATGGGCTAAGAACCTAGGAAAACCGCGTGTTTTCGGGCACAAAAATGGAGTTCAATCGGTAAGAGAAACCACAGAAGCAGCAGCGGAAATAGGGATCGATTACTTGACATTATATGCGTTTTCTACGGAAAACTGGCGCAGACCGAGGCTTGAAGTGAACGCACTCATGACCTTACTTGTGGAAACCTTGAGGAAGGAAATCAAGACCCTCAATAAGAATGACATCAAGTTAAATGCCATAGGTGATCTTTCTTATCTCCCTAAGAAGACGCATGATAGTCTGCTACAAGGCATAGAAAACACAAGCAATAATAAGCGTATGACGCTGACACTTGCTTTAAATTATAGTTCGCGATGGGAATTGACCCATGCGATGAAAGAAATTTCTGAAGACATTGCTTCAAGTAGGATCAGTCCTGCTGATATAGATGAAGCCATGATTAACAATAAATTATCGACATCGGGAATGCCTGATCCAGAATTGTTGATTAGAACCAGTGGAGAATTGCGAATCAGTAATTTTTTATTGTGGCAGATTGCATACTCAGAATTGTATTTTACAGATAAATATTGGCCAGAGTTTACAAAGGATGAATTCTGTAAAGCCATTATCGATTATCAGAAAAGAGAAAGAAGATTCGGTAAAACAAGCGAACAATTGAAAACATAAAAACCTGACGGTTTAAGTAATCCTTAACAACGAAATACGAAGGCTATATCGTTTTAAGATAGTTCGTCAAGATATATAAAAGAATGAATGTAAAAGTCATCATATTATTATTCCTCTCAATCCTAGTCGTAGATCTATCTGCTCAGGTAGATAGTCTCGATAATGTGTATAGAGATATACCCTTGATTGATTATGGAGAGAAGCAGGAATATGAAATAGCCGCCGTTCGAGTAGAAGGGGCAGAAAGTAGAGACAGAAACGCCATAAAATCTATAGCGGGTTTTAAAGTGGGTAACAAGATCGAGATTCCTGGAGAGGACATCAGTGATGCATTAAAATCACTATGGAGGCTTCGACTCTTCGAAGATGTGAAAATCATCCAAGAGAAAATAGATGGCAACCTTATCCACCTTGTGATCTATCTTAAGGAAAGACCTGTTCTTACTACCTATACATACAGAGGAATTAAAAATGGACATCACGATGATCTAGATGAGATTCTTGATAACGTTTTTAATAAGGGTAGCATCGTGTCTGTAAACCAGATGGAACTGGCTAAAGAAAAAATTAAAGAATTCTACATAGAAAAAGGAAAGTTAGATGTAACCGTATCCGCAAGCGAAGTTCCTGATACTAGTAAGGCTAATTCTGTTAAAGTATTATTCGACATAACACCAGGAGAGCGGGTTAAAGTCCAGGATATATCCTTTACAGGTATTTCATATGCAGATGAGAAGAAACTCAGAAAGCAGATGGGTAATACCAAGATCAAGGGTACCTTCTTGAGGAAAACCAAGTACATTCCAGAAAATTATAAAGAAGATAAGGACAATGTCATTGCATACTATAATAAGGAAGGATATCGGGACGCTAAGATTCTTTCAGACAGTATGTGGAGAGAGGATGATGGAGACTTGCAGATTTTAATCAATGTCGATGAAGGGAATCGCTATTATTTCAGAAACATACTGTGGAAAGGAAATACGAAATATACAGACGAACAATTAACAATCATATTAGGGATTGCGAAAGGGGATGTGTACAATCCTGAAATACTAGATGAAAGATTGAATTTTAGTCTAGATGGAAGAGATATATCTTCCTTATACCTTGATTATGGTCATCTAGGTTTCCGAGTGGATCCGACGGAGATTGCTGTAGTTGGGGATAGCATAGATATAGAAATGAGAATTACGGAAGGGCCAGAATTTACCATAGGTAATGTGTCCATATCTGGTAATGATAAAACCAATGAACATGTCGTCCGTAGAGAGATACGGACAAGACCAGGACAGAAATTCCGACGTACAGATATCATAAGATCTCAGAGGCAGATCATCAATCTAGGATATTTTAATCCTGAGACCTTGGATGTACAACCACAGATAAATCAAGAAAGGGGTACGGTCGATGTTGCCTATACAGTAGAAGAACGTCCTGCTGACCAGCTTGAACTATCGGCTGGTTATGGCGGATTTTCTGGGCTGATTGGAACCCTCGGTGTAACTTTCAACAATTTCTCCATGGCCAACATCCGGAATAGAAGTTCCTGGAGTCCGTTGCCTCAAGGAGATGGACAGAAGTTGTCATTGAGAGCACAATCTAACAGTAGATTCTTTAGATCCCTTAACTTCTCATTTACAGAGCCATGGTTAGGAGGGAATAAGCCTAACTCATTTACAATAGGAGCGGTGAGGTCATCTTTTGACTATTCTTCCTTAGATCAAGGTTTTCTTTCAATCACAAGAGGTTTTATAGGATTAGGATCACAGTTAAGCTGGCCGGATGATTTCTTCTCATCTTCTACTACCCTAAATCTAGAGAGAATCGTATTAGATGATTACTTAAGAGGAAACTTCTTCGTAGAGGATGGAGAAGACTTAGTAACTGTAAGAAATACGAACACCAAGAACTTTTCGATAAGACAAGTATTTGCAAGAAGCTCAGTCAGTGAGCCTTTGTATCCGAGAAGTGGAGCTAAAATTTCTTTAGCGATACAATTGACTCCCCCATACAGTCTTTTCAGATCTGATGATTTCTTCGAATTGGATGAAGGCGAGCGAGCTGATGTAGAAAGAAAATTAAGAGAAGAGTTCGGACCGATTAGTCCTCCTACTACAGAAGAAATAAGATTGGCAATTTTAGAAGAAGAAAATGCCAGAAAATTCGAGTGGTTGGAATACCACAAGTGGAGGTTCGATGCAGAATGGTACTTCAATATATTTGACAAGTTTGTAGTTGCCGCCTCTGCTAAGATAGGATTGGTAGGCGCATACAATGATGCGATAGGATTGTCACCATTTGAGCGTTTCGAATTAGGGGGAGACGGTCTTTCGAATCAGAATATAGGAATTACAGGAAAGGATATTATTGCCCTTAGAGGGTATGAAGTTGAGGACCTCCCACAGAACCAGAGAGGGGGAGCAACTATATTTGATAAGTTTACATTGGAACTTAGATATCCTATTTCTCTTAATCCTAACAGTACAATATACATGCATGGATTCTTGCAAGGAGGAAATGCGTGGGGTAATTTTTCTGACTTTAATCCATTCGATGTACGTAGGTCTGTCGGTGGTGGATTCAGAATATTCTTACCTATGTTTGGATTGTTAGGTTTCGATTATGGATGGGGAATTGATAAGACCCTCAACGCTAATGAAGGCTACGGCAAATTTAGTATTGTCTTAGGATTTGAACCAGACTAGTGATAAGGTAATGTTAATAAAAGGGCGGAGATATGACTTCAAGTATTTCAGACCGTCACTAAGGTGAATTATATTCGCTTCAATATTGAAAAAAACAATTGTATAAAATAATTATGAAAAATCTACTACTTGTAATAATGTTGATGGCAGGGACAAGTGCTGGGGTAATGGCACAGAAATTCGGTCATCTTAATTCTCAACTTCTACTAATAGAGATGCCAGAAGTAAAGAGTGCGGATACGCAACTAGAAACATATCAGAAACAATTGCTTGCTCAAGGCGAGCAGATGGTACAGGCATTTCAGACTAAGTATCAGGCCTATGAGACGGAAGCACAAAGTGGAAAATTTTCTCCACTTCAACTACAGACTAAGGAATCTGAGCTACAGAAAGAATATGAAGCTATCCAGCAGTACGAGGTTACAATTCAGAATAAGTTAGCTGAGAAGAGAGGAGAATTGTATCAACCGTTACTCGATAGAGTAAAAGTTGCCATCGAGAAAATCGGTAAAGAAAAAGGGTATCAGATGATCTTCGACACCAGTGTTGCAGGAGCTATTGTCCATGCAGAAGCAAGTGAAGATGTAATGGCCCTTGTGAAAGCGGAGCTTGGTATGTGATTGCCAGCGTATAAAAATTATAAGCCTTCTTGGAGTATTTCTAGGAAGGCTTTTTTATTGGGTTACATATTATAACCTCTACACTTGGGTTT
>CALIQO010000015.1 GCA_938044055.1 uncultured Saprospiraceae bacterium | reverse complement strand
GTGTAAAGTGATTTCTTAAGCATAGGATCATTTATAATGAGTCATTGATAACTTACAAGTGTAATATCAATGAAGCTTCATGATAAAGCTAATCCTAGGTGCCGCCATTATTGCGTCATTTTAATGGCAGTATCTATTTTATGCCTATACGAACTATTTTTTAACCTAAGATGCCGAGTACGCTTATTGTGATTGACCTAAATCATAAGTTAGTAGTCTGGTAGGAAGGACAGTTTCTGAATCATTAAATTTGAAGGTTTTCTGGTCTAAGTGTTGAAGGTTAGAGTTTCCTATTACAATTGCTTTTCTACCAGCAATGCAGAATGTCAATGGCACATCTAGTTCTGGATTGTGGCTGTCAATAACTTCTACATCTATAATTCCATCTTGGTTTTCATTGAGAATTAATTTTCTGAAATTAAATGAATTTGCTCCTACACTATTCTGCACCGCGTATAAGTGATCGTTGTGAAATTCCAAGCCATCTATACCTTGAGATATACCCATTGTATCTCTGTCATTAAGTAAGTTCATAGTTTCGAGGTCTAAGATTCTCACACCTTGTACCATAGAAGCAATGTACAATTTAGAATTGTCATCTGAAATAGCGATCCCATTAGGGAATTCAATCTCAGGGGATTTAAAAAACAACTTGATGGATTCACTTCCTTTATCTAAAATATAGACAGAAGAATCTTTAGAATCTGTGATGTAAAGATTTCCTTCTTTGTCTTGTATTAAGTCATTGAGGAAATGGTTGCTTCCTTCTGGTGCATCATATTTTTTTATGAGTTTTTTCGTTTTAATATCAAAACCAAACAATGAAGTCTGAGGGTCACTTAATTGATAATATCCGCCGAGGGCATATAGAATCTGCTCATCTTCATCTACAAGAATTCCTGCTCCTGGCGTATAGTCATATTCATTCTGAGAAATGAAATCAATCTGTTCCCCCGTTTTACGGTCTAATTCAAGAATCTTAGCTAGACCTACACTGGTAAGGTAAAACTTATCTGTCTGCTTGCTATAAGTGATTCCTTCCGGCACAAAACTCTTTTCTGCTATAATATACTCAGTTGGCACTGGAGTCTCAGTGCAGCTAAATAAATAAAGAAAGGGTAGAATGATTAAGTAAGGTTTAAGTTGCATTTCTTTAATTTAAGCATAACTGTTGAATGATAGATCTTGCTCGTATGCATAACGATCGAAATTCTAGGTTCGTGCTGAAAAATCACATTATCTGTAGTACATTACAGATGGTAATAATAGGTGGATAAAATAGAACAATTTTTTCAATCCACTTCGATTTTCAAAAAAGCAATTGTCAAGGATTATTGAAAAAATATGTCTGAAGAATCAAAGAATAAGATAGCTATCGTAACAGGCGGTGCAGATGGAATCGGATTATCTACGAGTAAGTTGCTTGCAGAGAAAAATTATATAGTAATCATTTCTGATATCAATGAAGAAGCCGGAAAGCACGCTGTTGATGATTTAGTTAAGGAGGGGAAGCAAGCTGATTTTATCAAGGTGGATGTATCTAATTACGAGGAAGTTAAATCGCTAATCGATCAGACGGTTGAAAAATATAAAACCATCGATCTACTGGTAAATAATGCAGGAATAGGAACGAAAGAATACAGGAGAGCATCTGAACACACGCTAGAAGATTGGGACAAGGTAATTGCTGTAAATCAATCAGGTGTTTTTTATGGAATGAAAGTAGCACTCGGTTATATGCTTGAACAAGGTTCAGGGAACATAGTTAATGTAGCTTCTCTTGCTGGAGTTAAAGCATCTACAACTGGAATGGCATATGCTGCGAGTAAGTTTGCAGTGGTAGGGATGACCAAGAGTGCTGCGCTAGAGTATGCATCTCGGAATATAAGAATCAATTGCATCTGCCCATCATTCACAGAGACTCAACTCCTGGAAGACAGCATGTTTTTAGTCCCTGACATGAGAGAGAAGTTAGTAAGATCAATTCCATTGAAGAGATATGCTCAACCAGAAGAAATGGCAGAAGCTATATATTGGTTGGCTTCCGATAAATCTGCTTTTGTAACTGGTCATACTCTAGTGGTTGATGGCGGTTTATTATTATAAGAGCGATACATTTAGAAAAAATACAATAGATGAATTTTCAATTTACGGAGAAGACGCAAGAAAGAATCCACACAATTCGTGATTTTATGGATACACATTTATTCCCATTAGAGAAGGCTTATAGAGATTTTGCGTTGACAAGTCCTACAGGTGTTTTTCCTCAGATGGAAGGATTGAAAGCAAAAGCAAAAGCAGCAGGATTGTGGAATTTATTTCTCCCAGAAGATTATGGAGATTTCAGCCCTGGCTTAACCAATCTTGAGTACGCTCCTCTTGCACAGGAGATGGGGAAGCTTACCTGGGCTTCAGAGGTTTTTAACTGTGGCGCTCCGGATACGGGTAATATGGAAGTGCTGGCTAAGTACGGTTCTCCAGAACAACAAGAGCAATGGTTAAAGCCCCTCCTAGAAGGCAAGATCAGATCCGCTTTTTTAATGACAGAACCTCAAGTAGCATCTTCTGATGCACGCAATATTGAGACAAGTATAGTCAGGCAGGGAGATGAATACGTTATCAATGGAAGAAAATGGTGGTCTTCTCAAGCTTTGCATCCGCATGTAGGTTGTTACATCCTTTTAGGAAAAACAGATCCCGATGGACCGCCTCACGCACAGCAAAGTATGATCATTGTGCCGCCAGATGCTGAGGGCGTAACGAGGGTAAGAAGCTTGCCAGTATTTAGTGAACACCATTTTCCTGGCGGCCATGCAGAAATCGAACTGAAAGATGTGCGTGTTCCTGCTAACAATTTAATACTTGGTGAAGGTAGAGGTTTCGAGATTGCCCAAGGAAGATTAGGCCCTGGTAGAATTCATCATTGTATGCGTCTGATCGGAATGGCAGAAAGAACATTGAAATATATGTGTAGACGGGTTAAAGAAAGAGAGACATTCGGTAAGTCACTGTCGTCTTACAGTTCTATCAGACAAGACATTGCAAGATCTGCTTGTGAGATAGAGCAGGCTAGATTGCTTACACTTTCTGCTGCCGATACTATAGATAAAAAGGGAATTAAGGAAGCCAAAGAATTGATTTCAATGATTAAAATAGTCGCCCCTAAGATGGTGTGTGATGTTGTTGATAGGGCTATGCAGATTTTTGGAGGCAAAGGAATGACCAATGATATTCCACTCGTAGAATATTATACTACGGGTAGATTGCTGAGGTTGGCAGATGGACCGGATGAAGTTCATATGTATCAGTTAGGCAGAAATCTCATCAAGAATAGCAACACGGATTCTATAAGAACACAATATCTAGACGAAGTATAATTTATTAGTGCCATGAAAATAGATTTGCAGAATAGCGAGCATAGAGAGCGATTAGAAGCTGTGGTTATTAAGAAGATTTCTAATTGTAAAACTGTACTCAAGATAGACGAATTGACAGGTGGAGCAAGTCGGCAGATGTTTAAGGTAAATATACTTACAGATACTGGAGAAACTGTTGCTGTAGTATTGAGACTGCCTGGAAATGATGACTTAGAAACCCTAGATCAATTGTCTCTGCCGCAAGAAGTGGCTGTTATGAAGGCTGTTTTAATGGCTGGCGTAAAAACGCCTAAGATCTATTTCGAATTTGACGAAGAAGATGGCTTGGGATCTGGATACGCTATGGAATTTTTAGAAGGCGAAACCCTCGGTGGTCGCATTGCTCGATCTAGAAAATATGAAGAGGTGCGAAAAAATCTCTCGTCTCAATCGGGTACGGCTTTAGGAAAAATACACAGTATAAATTTATCGGGTACTGCTTTAAAAGAAGACTTGCCTAGATTGACACCTCAGTATGTGGTTAATAGCATGTATACTGCTTATGTATCCTCTGGTATACCTGTTCCTATGATAGAATATACTTACCGATGGTTGATAGATCACCTACCAGAAGATGTCGATCTTGTTCTCAGTCATGGTGACTACAGAAACGGCAACCTGGTGGTACATCCTTCTGACGGCTTGGTCGGAATATTGGATTGGGAGCTCGGCGCATTGTGTGATCCTATGAAGGATCTTGCCTACTTCTGCTTGATGCCATGGCGGTATGGAGTAGGGCATCTAGAAGCAGGTGGCTTCGGGAGTAAAGAAGATTTTTTCAGAGCTTATGAGGAAGAGTCAGGTATCCGAGTAGATGCTGATAGGTTTAAATGGTGGCAGGTATACAGTTGTTTCTGGTGGACAATAGCTTGTATTATGATGGGCATATCACATCGACTATCTGAGAAAAAATTAGGAGACAGAATAGCCATAGGAAGGCGCCATACAGAAGGCCTTATCGACTTAGTTGATCTGTTGATTCCTGGATCTATTGATGGAAGAAGGGAGACCTCTGAGTATGTAGATAAAAACGTGGCATCTCTCAGAGAACTGGTTGGTTCCACTCTTAAGGATATGAAAAATGAACTGGCTCCAGAAGTGGATGGGAAAGCATTATTCGTTACAAGAGTAGGAATGAGTAATCTGGATATTGCTCTTCGAGAAATTGAATCAGGTAGCATCCGCGATCAGATTGAACTCAGCAGTTGTAATGCCTTATTGCAAGAGAATTGTATGGATGTTTTCACTTGCCGTCAAATGCTCTGCAATACAATCAAAACTCAGAATCCTAAAATAATAAGTAAGGATCTTGAAAAACACCTTAGGAATAGTGTTGCCCGACAAATAGCCATAGACAATCCACAATATGCTGGATTTCAAAAAGCCTTGAAGTATTAATTATGAAGGATAATAATCAATTGATAGAATTTTAAAATAGATCAAAAGTATGTTTAGACTAGACGGACAAGTAGCTATTATATCTGGCGGCGCCCGAGGGATAGGAGAAGGAATATGTGAAGTGTTTTTAGAAGCAGGTGCTATTGTAGTACTTTGGGATATCAATGACGGACAAGCTGTCGTTGACAATCTGAAAGTAGGGGATAGGGAGATTTTTTATCAGCGGGTTAATGTTGCCGATAAAGGTTCTGTGGACAATGCTGTAGAAGAAGTGATATCGCGATATGGCAAGATAGATATACTTATCAATAATGCTGGGGTTATACGAGACCGTTCATTTATGAAAATGGAAAGACAAGAATGGGACACTGTACTCGATGTTAATGTCACTAGTCTCTTCATTACCTCTAAAGCTGTATTGCCTCATATGATTAAAGCTAAGTATGGTCGCATCGTTTCTGCGTCTTCTATCAACGCTATGCGAGGTGCCTTTGGTCAGACGAATTATTGTGCCTCCAAAGCCGCCATTCAAGGATTTACCAGAGCCTTGTGCAAGGAAGTCGGTAAGCATGGAATTACAGTAAATTGTGTTGCCCCAGGCTTTATAAAAACGGCAATGACAGATTCCATTCCTGAAGAAATGCTGAAAGAAGGGATTAAACAGATTCCTATAAGAAGGATAGGGACGCCTAGAGACATGGGATGTGCTTACTTGTATCTGGCTTCTAAAGAAGCAGGCTTTGTTAATGGGATAACCCTCCATGCCAATGGAGGAGAATATGCTATTTAGATCTACCTCAAGAGTGTAACTTTAAAATGGATTATGACAACTAAAAACACACCATATAAATCTGTAATCAGCAATGTAGATGAACTCAAGTCTTATATAGATAAGGAGATTGGCTTGAGTGAATGGATGGATATAGATCAAGGGACAATCGATCGATTCGGAATATTAACGAGGGATGAGCAGTGGATTCATATGGACACCGATCGATCAGAAAGTGAGTCTCCATTTGGGAAAACCATAGCCCATGGATTCCTGGCTCTTTCTATGTTTTCTTATTTTTTTGAATCGAGTATAGAATTGAGAGGCTTTAAGATGGGCCTTAATTATGGGTTCGATAAAATAAGATTTATCAATGTAGTTCCTGTAGGATCAAGGATTCGTGGAAGGTTTAAACTTATGGATTTGCAAGAGCGAGAAGAAGGTGTTAAGTGTACTTATGCAGTTGCCATAGAAATAGAAGGCGAAGAAAAACCTGCCATAGCTGCTGAATGGATAGGTTTAGCAATTACATAAACCTATCCATAGATTATTCTCCCATTTTCACAACCCTTCCTGATTGATTCAAGCCATCTGCAGAAAGAGTATATAAATACAACCCATGTGTTAGGTGTGCTATATCTATTTCTTGGCTTTGAAGTATGGTTTTTTCTATTAGTTTTTCTCCTTGGATAGAATACAATCGAAATGTAGTTTTTGTATTTCTTACATTTTCAATCCATAGAATTCCGGAAGTAGGGTTGGGGTAAACCAATTGGTCGGACACCAGTTTTTCATTCTCACTGAGACTGCTTGTTGTTTTATTGAAGTAAAAAGGAGATATGTATCCTTCAGTTATAGGCGGAAAGAGATCTGTGTTTGATTGATTGGATACGTCATACCGTTTTGCCGTAAATGGGGTGAAAGGCGGAATGTTGAAATTTACATTGTGATAATATATTCTATTGTCTGATCCCCAGTTAACGGGTCCTCCATTAGTCGTATTGTCATTTACGTAATCTGTTCTATTAGCACCAGATGCATCCATAACAGTAATGTGCGCAATGCTGAGATCAATATTTGTTGCAGAAGAAAAAGCTATTTTATCGTCATCAGGTGAGAAGCAGGGATCTTGGTCTCTGCGGGTGTCGTCCGTTAGTTGTAGAATATTAGAAACAGAATTGGAATTGTAATCGTAATCAGCAGTGAATACTTCGAAATCATCAAAACTTGCGGGTGTAGTCGGATTGGCATTGATTCCAATAAATACAATTTGATCTCCGCTGTGAGACCAGTGAGGATCAAGCGAGAATTGATTGGTTATTTTAACAGGATTGCTTCCATCTGGGTCCATGGTATAGATAAAGAATTCATCGGTAGGTTGTGCTAAAAATATTATCCGTTCTCCGCCTGGATGCCAATGAGGATTACCGAAGGCATTCCAATTATTGTCATTAATGTCTAAAAGAGTCACCTCTTCCGATCCATCGATTTTAGTCTTTACCATCTGAGAAAACTCATAATCAAACATGTCTCTCACACCTTCCATCACAGGACTTCTCATCAGTAGTAACTCCTTGCCATCTGGAGAAGGCTCAGACCACCAATAATTGTAATTTTCGTTAGAAGAAATGGTAGTAACTTGATCTGTAGAAAGATCCTTAGAATATACTTGAAAAGTTCCTGTAGTATTACTGCAATAGAATATGAATTCTTGTGCGCTAGAATTTATGAAACTAGCAATCGTCAAAACAATCGACAGGGTAGTGATTCTGATTGACATTATTAAAGGAATTTGAGGGTTAAAAGATTTTAATTCTATGATCTTTAGATCTGCTTACCTTGAATAAATTTCGGGTTCCATACGAGTAAGCCTAGCAATATGGCCATAAAAATGGCTCCGCCGACATCTGATGTCCCCTGAATGAGATGAACCGCAGTAAAAGCAAGCATAAAAATAAAAAAGAATCCAGCAATATATTTTCTATACGTAGGAAGCCATATGAGTATACCAGCTAGGATCTGCAATACACCAAGCCCATGCCATATAAGTTCAGGAATTTCATTCATCATGCTACAAGGTGGATCGAGAAAAGCACCGAACTTGTCAGCGCCTACCATCAGAAACAATACACTACATAACCCTACAATAATATTAGTTATATTCATCTACAATGATTTTTATATTGCGGTGGCATAAGGTAAGTAAAATGTAAATAAGAATACACAACCGTAGAAAACTAAATTGAATCTGGATAAGAGCGAATTCTTATTGACCTAGTAATTCAGTTCATTGATAAAATATAAGGAAAGATTGGAAATAGAAATGGCCAGTGATACTTTATATTACTCTCTAGCTCCAGAATCAAAATTCCGAATTTTTCTAGTTCTCTTATTAGAGATTTTCCCTTTGGCAAACTGATAACTAAATGAGATATAACCGATTCTGGTTTCTCTTTTTCGGAAAGATATTTCTTGAAATCCAGAACCATAAAGGAAGGATTCTGATTGAAAGGTGTCAAAGACATCTGTTACTCTAAAACTTAGACTTCCTTTGCCATCTAGAATTTTCCAGCGCAATGCTGTGTCGAATTTCTGAGTTTGCACTGCTTCACTAAATCGATTGGTACTCGATCCTCGATATATCCACGTTATATCAAGACTTAACTTCCTATTGAATTTGAAGAGGTTTTTAATGGTCCAGTTGCTGTTGTTTAAATCTGTGAAACCCAGATTGTTATTGATCGTTGTGTTGATGTTTTCGAAATAAAAATTCCCATTTATGTTCGTTCTTAAAAAATCCAATGGGAAAATAGACAAAGCAACTTCTGTACCATAAGCAGAACTGTTGCCATCATTGACATAAGTGCTTAGAATGGTATTATCTGAATCATTGGTAATGTATCTAGGAAGAATAATGTTCGTCTTGTAACGATAAAATAGACCAGGCGTAAAACTCCATTTATCATAGTTGTTCAGAAAATTCACTTCTAAATTGTGCGAGTATTCAGGGACTAAACTGGGATTTCCCTGACGATTGTAGAACCGATCGAATGAATTAGAAAATGGGTTTACATGCCTCAGACTAGGCCTTGATATTCTGCGGTTATAGCCGAAATTCACACTACTGCTTTCTCGTATATCATAGGTAAAGTGGGCTGATGGAAACAGATTATTGTAAGCACGATTTACTTGCGATTCTGTATTTTCGAATCGACTTTCCGACCAGAAGCCTTCATACCTGAGTCCGAATTGTCCAGTTAAATCTCCCCATTCATTTTTAATTAAGGTATATAAGCCTAGATTTGTTTCGTCAAATTCAAATCGATTTTGCGAGACAGTATTGTCGTAATCATTTATTATCTGATCGTTGCTGACATCCTTGATTGTATATAGTAATCCGCTCTCAATTACAAGTCTATCATTAAATGGCTGCACATAGTCAAGGGATATATTACTTACCTTAGAATCATATTCTAGAAAGTCATCCCTCAATTCATCAGCTGATTTATAATCTGCACTTAAATCGTTCCTATTATCGGTGAAGTGGATATCGGCTTCTATATAGTGGTTTTTCCCACTTAAGAATCTTATATAATTAGCATTGTATTCTGCACTTAAGTGTTCGTGTCTGTTTAAAGATGTGAAATCATATGCATCATCGTCTTCTTGTATAAACGTGGTGTTAATAATGTCGTGAGAATTATTAGTATAACTTCCAGAGAATGAGAATTCGTTTTTATCATCTAGAAACCAATCTATACCTCCTTTAATACTTCCTACTTGCGCATCGAATAGGTTGCCTCCAGATTGAGTATAATTAAGGACATCTGATATTCTACTCCTGCTATTGTTAGAGTCTGTTTCTCTATCTGCGTAATTTAGATTTAGACTTAGGTTTACATTTCCTATTCCATTAGTTAATACGAGTCCAGATCTATATTGCTCGTTGGTGCTAGCACTCCCGCTTAGGGTCCCAGTAAACCCACGTTCTCTATTCTTTTTAGTAATTATATTAATGATTCCTGTTAACCCATCTGCTCGATGTTTCGCAGATGGAGTAGTGATCAGTTCTATTTTATCTATTTCGCTGGCGTCTATTTGTTGGAGTACATCTTGTGGCTCAAGTGGAGAAGGCTTCCCATTAATAAGTAGATTGATATTTCCTGAGCCTCTGAGTTGTATACCACCATCTATGCCTGTCTGGACTTCTGACAATTGATTGAGTACTTCTACCGCATCACCTCCACCAGATTGTAGGTCTTGGCCTACATTGATAATCTTCCTATCTATTTTCTGTTCTACCGATGTTCTCTCTTCCGTAATTTCTATGGTTTCTAGAGTAAGTTGGTCTTGTATCATCGAAAATGAAAGTTCTTGATTAGAGTTTATATCGAGTGCTTCTTCAGCATCTTGATACCCTATAAAACTGAATCTGATGAAATATTTTCCTTTAGGTAATTCTAGTGAATACTGCCCATTTTCATCAGTAGCAGAACCTTCTACAAATTTCATTTCAGGTGTACTGGCAATCACAGTCACATAGGGAATAGATTCTTTGGTTATAGAATCCACAACTTGGCCAGTTATGGAGTATAATTCAACTTGAGCTTGGAGAGATATCAGGAAGAATAGGCTGCAATACAGTGTAGAAATAGATTTTTTAATAGTCATATTTTAGATATGAGCGTTAAGGATAATGGTTCTAGATGTCTATAGAAAAAATCCAGGTTGATGATTTTCTTGGATTAAATATAGGTGCGATGTATTTATCTGAGTAAAGTATTAATGTCATTAACAAACAGTTACAATTTCATTATCAACATTGCTGATGCTGTGAGAAGTAATTTATGATCCATTCCTTATTTCAGTTATCGTACTTTTCCTTACCTTC
>CALIQO010000014.1 GCA_938044055.1 uncultured Saprospiraceae bacterium | reverse complement strand
CCCCGTCTGGTTGCCAGCGATTTCATCTAACTGCGCGGAAATAATTCCATAAAACCCTATGTATGCCATAAAGATGGCTACTACCATGACATCTGCCATACTCCATTTTCCTAGATAGAAAATAATCGTCTTTACAAGATTGCTCTTTCTAAGTCTACGAGTATACAAGAAAAGCGTTGACAGAATCAACTTGATGAAAGGAATTACGATACTGAACATTAAAATAAGTACACCTACAATTTTAAGATCTATTCCTCTGCCTTCTATAAGTGTACGGGTTACATCAAGAATCGATTTACTCTGATAATACATGAACTGCTCATCGAAGGATATCGATTGACCGAGAAGATCCATAGAAAATGCGTTGAGTCTAGCATCTATATCAATCATGGGAAGACTTACACCTAGCAATAAGAAGACAATTGAGATTATGGTTACCATAGAAGTAGCAGCCACGAATCCCAGTACCTTGTATAAGACAAGACTTAGAATAACTCCAGACAATAATAATATATATTCTAAGCGTACTTTTTTATCTAGATCACTTTCTAGTTCTTTTATCGTCGATATTGTGGCTTCGTTATATGAGTCTACATCTTCATAACCCATGCGCTGAAAAAATCCTCTTCTCGGATCTATATACGTACTCGATGATTCATCGAAGAGCATGTCTGATAGGCCTTCTGTGATATAGCCCTTTATCATAGGCTCGTTTTTCTTGAGCTCGACCATCAGGCTCTTAGAAATAGAAGGTATTTTAGACTTAAGGCCAAGATTCTTAATCTGCTCTCCGACATTGTCTTTGATGATTTTTAAAAACATCTTGTTGATCTTTCCGTCTTTTTCAGCTTGATCGAGCATCTGATTGATAAGCACTCCAGATTCGATATAATCGCGGTAGGCTACACGGAGATAGTCTGATAGCATATCCTCCACTTCTGTATATACTTCTCCATTGATGGTAAAACTACTGGCTCTGTCTTGAAACAATTGATACGCCTTTTCTTTCCACAATTGAATATTGAAAAGACCATTGTTGATTCTGTTGACATCGGCATACTGCTCCATAAGAGCCGTTTTTTCCTGGCTTATTTTTCTTATATCCAAGGCCAGATAAGAAGCATATCCTATTAATCCTACAAGTGCTGCAAGCAGCGAATATCTAATAATCTTTATCATACGAATAGCAATGTACCAGTTATCTAATAAAATATGGCCAACTGAAAAAAGATATTACTCATATCTTGATAAATCGGTTTACCAGCTTTTCAGCGTCCTTTACGATAGGAATACGAAATTGAAAGGTAAATTGTAACAGAAAATATTTTTTAAAAAATAGGTAGGGTATGTTTTTGTTACTGCGTTATATCATTGAGTGAGGATAGATTGCATCTGTGAATTGTGGAGATAATCAGTAGATGTAATTGTGTCACATACGAAGCAGGAAAGTGGATTGTGTGGATTTAGTTTCCTGTAATTCAGGAGATTATTCGTATCTTGATTAGCAATTATGCTTTCAGATTGTGAAGTGATTTAACAATGCATATTAAGTAGATAGGTAATTGCTTGTAATTATAATCTAAGTTTTTACTCAGAATTCAATAATATGTTTTTGAATCAATCCGACATTATTCTCCATAAAAACTAAACGAATGCATCGGTTTATCATTTTAATTTTTCTTCTAGCGAGCTTTACTACTGTTCATGCTCAGTTAGAATTAGATCGCCACAATACTTCGAGTAGCAAGGGGTGGATCTCTTGTGATCGTGCAGAATCTCCTGTATCAGGGAAAGATGCTGGCCACTGGATCATGTACGATTTTAATGCTATTTATGAGTTAGGTAAAACACACTTCTGGAACTTAAATGTGTCAGACAATACAGACAGTGGCATTCAAGAAATGTCTATAGATGTGTCTATTGATGGTGAGCAATGGGAGAATATTGGGAATTTTAAATTAACCAAGGCTCCAGCTTCTAACTTCTATACCGGAGAAGAAGGCCCAGATTTAACAGGTGTGGATGCAAGGTATGTATTGATAACTGCCGTGCAGAATTATGGCGGAAATTGTGCTGGCTTAGCTGAAGTCAGATTCGAAACCCGAGGAACAACAACAAGTACAGATGATTTTCTACCCGTAGGTGGATTGTCTGCCAGTCCGAGTCCATTCGCAGATCAGACTGTAATAGAAATTGAAGATATAGCGCCGGGAAATTATACCTATCGGATCTATGATCTAGCCGGAAGATTGATAAAACAAGACAAACTAGATATCACAGGTTCTAATCATCAAGTAATTGTTAATGGAGCAGGACTTCCCGATGGAGTACTCAGTTTTATGATCACCGATGGACTTAGAACCAAGACAATTTTAATTGAAAAGATGAATAATTAAAAAATAATCAGGGTATTCTCTGATAGAATGCTGAGAATCAGAAGTTACATTTGTCATGAATGTAAGGTCTACCAGAGTTTCCCTCCCATTATACGTAAGTATTATAAAAGCCCTTCATTATGAGGAAAACATTAATTGCCTTTATCTTAACAACCCCTTTTATACTTTTTGGACAGACCTATGATGACTATATAGGTGCTGGACATTCAGAGGGTATAACGGTTACTTCAAGTAGTAACTTCCAGGCGGCAAGAGCTGAAAATACGCTTAATGGGTCTGGAATGGACGTACCCTTATTCAAGACTTCACGCTTCCTTGCTCAAGCAACCCTCGGGGCGGATATTGAACTGATAGAACAAGTTCATGAGATGGGAATTGAGCCTTGGTTAGAGGAGCAATTCACTCTTCAGCCTACTTATCTTACGCCTACCATGAAATCTATATGGGATGAGCGGTTACAGATGCGCATCGACGCAGGAGAAAATCCTGATGAAGTTTTTGGGCCGTGGGCTTTAGATTTCAATTACTCATGGTGGCAAGTCAATATGACCGCACAAGATTTATTGAGACAACGAGTAGCATTTGCTTTAAGCGAAATCCTGGTTGTTTCTATCAATAGTGATCTACGAGATCGTGCAGCATCACTGACAGATTACTATGACCTCTTCTTGGAACACGCTTTCGGAAATTATAGAGACTTATTGTACGATGTAACCTTGCATCCGAGTATGGGCTACTACTTAAGCCACCTTAATAATCCACGAGCCAATGAAGAATTGAATCAGAGACCGGATGAAAATTATGCCCGAGAAATCATGCAGCTATTTTCAATAGGTTTATACGAATTAAACAATGATGGCACAAGAAAATTAAATGGAGGAAAGCCGATTCCTACTTATGACAACGACGATATAAAAGAATTTGCCAAAGTGTTCACAGGGCTAGGGCCAGGAGGTATCAACATGTACGTAGACTGGACTGATGAGCCGTATTTCGGATTGGGGTTCTGGGGACTCGATCCTGAAGTGCCTATGAAGATGTATGAAGAGTTTCATGAATCTGGGAGTAAAGAATTATTAAATGGATATACCATTCCTGATGGACAGACAGGAATGCAAGACATAGAAGATGCGGTTGACCACTTATTTAATCATCCTAATGTAGGCCCTTTCGTGGCGATTAGATTGATTCAGAGATTGGTAAAATCTAATCCTAGTCCTGCTTATGTTAATAGAGTGGCCAACGCTTTTAACGGCAACGGAGGAAGCTCACGTGGCAACATGGAAAATGTAATCCGCGCCATATTAATGGATCCAGAAGCCAGAGACGATGAATTCGTAAGATTCGAGGAATCAGCCATGCTGAGAGAACCGATGGTAAGATATATCAACTTTGCCAGAGCAATCCCTAAGGATGTACCTCTAGGTAGATACTGGCACAATGGTTATGATATGGCCAATGACTTGAAGCAACATACACTCGCTTCTCCGACAGTATTTAATTTTTTCACTCCTGACTATCAACCCGTCGGGGAAATTGCTGCAGCGGGACAAGTTGCACCAGAATTTAAATTACACAATACATCTACATCTATCAATTACTTAAATAAAGTATTGAGCTGGACACAGTGGTGGGCCTTGATGTACTCCTGGGAAGGAGACTACGGTGACCTGCCTATATTCATAGATGTTTCAAGCTTGTCAGATATGGCGGATGATCCAGATGTATTAACTAATTACTTAGACATCATATTCACACATGGACAGATGACGGATGAATTAAGAGACAATATGAGGACTACACTGACAGAGATTCAGTGGGGCGATGATCCGATGGGTGATCGCGTAAAGATGGCTCTCTATCTTATGCTCATAAGCCCGGACTTCAACCTTATTAAGTAATCTCTTATTACCCTTCAACTACAAAGAAAATAACCATGGGAAAAAAACACCATCATATAGGCAGAAGAAAATTCTTGGGACAAGCAAGTTGTGCGGCACTGGCTTCTACGACGCTCATGTCGACCCTGTGTAACCTGAAGACCATTAATGCAGCATCTATGCTTAACTCATCTACCGCACTTGGTGGAGATTATAAAGCAATGGTCTGTTTCTTGTTGTCTGGAGGCGCAGATTCTTATAATATGCTTGCACCTAAAGGACAATCAGAATGGAATGAGTATTCAGTAACTCGATCTAATCTAGCTATTCCTAGAAATGATCTCCTTGCAATTTCTCCTACTAATAATGTGGGACTTGATCTAGGATTACATCCGTCTATGTCTAATATGCAGAAGATGTTTCAAGATGGAGAATTGTCTTTTATAAGTAATGTAGGAAGCATGATCAATGGTGTAGATAAAGATTCTATCTATGCTGGAACAGCCGATCTTCCGCTTGGGTTATTCTCACATGCTGACCAAGTGATGCACTGGCAGACCGGTGTTCCTCACGATAGGGTAGCACAAGGATGGGGAGGAAAGATTGCAGATATGATGCAAGCCGGAAATTCTAACCAGAAGATTTCTATGAATGTAAGTCTAGGAGGTAGTAACTTATACCAGACTGGTAATACGTCGATAGAATTTTCTATCGATCCATATCGAGGATCAACGACGATTAATGGTTATGGGACCGAAAACTGGATGTTGAATAGATCTCAAGCAGTCGACAATATGCTAGATGCATATTATGGAGATATGTTTAAAAAGACCTATATCGATGTCATAAAAACAGGAAAAGAAGGAGCAGAGCAGTTTCAGGCGGCTACAGAAAATATAACATTTAACAATACTAATTTCTCAGATAATTATCTGTCGCAATCGTTTCATATGATTGCTAAAACAATTGCAGCTCAGAGTTCTCTGGGTATGCAGAGACAGATTTTCTTCGTTGATTATGGAGGATGGGATCACCATGATGAGGTGCTTGATGCTCAAGAAGGAATGTTGACTGAAGTAGATAATGCACTCGGAGAATTTATGTCTGCTTTAGATGAAATCAACATGAAAGATTGTGTGACTACATTTTCGATGTCAGAGTTCGGACGTACACTTACTTCTAATGGCAATGGTACAGATCATGCTTGGGGCGGAAATGTATTTGTTCTAGGTGGTGCGGTTCAAGGAAGGCAAGTTTTAGGAACCTATCCTTCTTTAGGATTGGATACCGATATAGAGATAGGAGGAGGAGTATTGATCCCAGGAACTTCTGCGGATGAGTACTTCGCAGAGTTAGCATTGTGGTTCGGTGTACAGAAATCTGAATTAACAACCTTGTTTCCTAACTTAGGTAACTTTTATGATGGCCAGGGTCAGCCGCTAGGCTTCTTATAGAAAACTCAATTTCTCTGAGCTTGATTCGTCTCAGAGAATGTAGATAGGATCAACCCCGATAGTTTACATATATTCCCAGTGAAGGTAATCCCGTCCAGTGTGACGTGGGTCTACCATTGTAATTGAGTAAAATTATTCGATTCACTGCTCTTGTTGAAAGAGTTAGAGTTGAATTAAAAAACAATTATTATGAAAAGATTCCTTCTATTAGCTCTATTGGTTACAACGACTTCTATAACATATTCTCAAGAAGTATATAACCCTGATCGGCATAATACGAGCTTAGATAATGCATGGTTGTCTTGCTATACACTTGAAAGCCCTAATCCTACTCGAGGAGAGAGTCACTGGGTGATGTACGATTTAAAAGGATCCTTTGAACTACATGAAGTACAGATCTGGAATCTCAACGATGGTGGTGATGTAAGCCAAGGGATGCAAGACATTGCTATTGACGTGTCTATAGATGGTGAGAACTGGACAGAAGCAGCAGCGATTACGCTAGCTCCAGCTCCTGCATCTGGATATTTTACCGGAGCACCTGTCGCTGACTTGAGTGGTGTTCCAGGTCGATACATATTGATTACAGGCGTTACCAATCATGGAGGAGAATGTTATGGATTAAGTGAAGTGAAGATAAACTTGCAGTCAGCATCTCTACCGATTTCATTGGTTGATTTTAAAGCAGAATGTGGCCCATCAGCAGGTGATGTAGAATTGTCATGGACGACTTCTTCTGAAGTGAACAATGATTATTATCAAGTACAGACAAGCACCGATAACGAGACATGGACCGATGTTGCTGAAGTAACAGGGCTTAACTTGATAGAAGAAAACAATTATTCATACTCAATTTCAGGGAGTAATGCGCTTTCATATTATCGTCTTGTCCAAGTAGATTACGACGGAACAGAAACAGTCTTACCAGTAGAGCTGGCTGATTGTACAAGCGAGGATGAACTATTCGTTATCGCACCTAATCCTGTTGTTAATTCTACACGGATTTCTTACTTGCCTATGTCGGGTAACGATATACAGGTTTCTGTTGTTAATGCTCAAGGCAAATTGGTTACTTCTAAGACCATCTCCAATCAAAATCAAGATATGCTTAATTTCGACTTAGACATGGAGAATTGGATTCCTGGAACGTATATGCTTAAGATTAAGGAAGGCCCTTACAGTGAACAGAAATCTTTAGTAAAAATGTAAAAACTTGTGTTTTGATCGACTGATAAAAAAGGAGGAGCTGAAAAGCGTCTCCTTTTTTATGTTGAAGGATATAATCTTTTACTATTCGTTGTATCCTACATTAAACCCGATGTGGGTTATCGATCATCAGAACGCTCCTTGTAAAACCCTACTCCTACGATATAACAATCAATCTCTTAACAGTAGAAAATTCTCCGCCTTCTACTTTCAAGATATAGTTGCCAGCGACCAACTGAGAGATGTCTATTTTCAGTGTACCTTCTCCACTCGCTTTTTCACTTAATATAACCTGTCCACTTGGACTGATTATCGTTGCTAGATCTCCAGACAGTGTGCCATTGATGTTTACAATGTTTGAAGCAGGGTTAGGATATATTTTCACCTGTCTTGTTTCTACAACTTCTATTTGTGCTTGACACACTGGGAGATAAGAATAATGATCAATCAACCTGACAAGTAAATCATTGAGCAATTCTACTTCATAATCATCGGTAACATGTTCTAG
>CALIQO010000013.1 GCA_938044055.1 uncultured Saprospiraceae bacterium | reverse complement strand
CAAAAAAAAATATGGGAAAAGAAATAGATTATATTACGCTGGCATCGAACAAGCCTAAGGGAAAACGACCTTATTTTTTCGAAGATCCTGCTGTAGAAAGAGTCCTCAATATTACTATGTCTGTGGCTGGAGAACTGGCAGTAGCAAGGGAAAGAATAGATACCCTGGAACGGCTGCTGGAGGAAAAAGGAATCCTTTCAAGATCTGAAATAGAATCGTATGTGCCTACCTCAAAGGAAATTGAAACACAACGCCAGACCTGGCACAGTGAATACATATCGCGGGTCTTAAGAATCGTCCAACAAGAAATGGAAGATTTAGAAAATCCAGATAAGTCACTTAAAGAAATTGCTGATGATATAGATCAGATGTAACAACCTCATAAAAAGCATATGCTTTTATCTTTGACCTTTAAGTATTATTATTTATGTCACCTATTGCAACAGTAAACCAATCGTTCCAGAATATCATCGACAACAATGCGGATGCCATCTGTAATGGGTATTTCAATTCTGAAGATCTATATGTTATCTTAGAAGGGCCTAGATTATCTAATCGTGGACACGATAATATATCTAAGGGATGGAAAGATTTCGTCGGTTCTCCGATTAACTTGGTTTCTGTTAACTGGACAGAAGGGCCTTATGAGGAAGTCACCGATGAAATGGCATGGGTCGGAGGTATCATCGTATTAAAGATCGAAGTAAAAGGAAAAGAAATCGAACAGACCTTTAGAGCAACATTCGTTCTTACACAGATGGACAATTCCTGGAAGATAAAACACGAGCATGTATCAGCTGCTCACGAAGATCCTTATGGCATCGGTGATTGGTTGGTGAAGGATTGAAAAATATAAAGATGTACATTCTTAATATCCTACTTTGTTTACTTCTGCAGTGACTGAAGTCAAATATTTAGTTGCTTCAATAATGGCATTGTATAGGGCTAAAACATTTCCATCTCCATATTTCAGCAACTAATTTTTCAAGATCTTTGTGACCCATTTCTGATCAATATTAATTATATAAACGCCAGGCTTCAGCGCACTGACATTTATAGTTCCATTGGATAGTTTGTCTTTCAATGAGACTTAAGATGTTTTTCGCTCTTAATGATAACTTCATTACTCTATTTACCTTTTGTTATAAATCAATATGGGTCAAGCCAAATAAATCAGCCCAACTATTATTACCTAAAGTACAATTTAACTTACTAAAACAAGTGCCATTATTGCTTAGCCAAATAGACTCAGACCACTTGACTTGAAAAATCGATTGAAATCTAGTTTAATTAATAAACATTGATTTCATCATTATTTTCCAACCTCTCAATATTGCCTATATCATGAGTAGGCAAAAATACTATTTTCATCTTTTTAGCTAGGTCAATGATCTTCTTACAACTTACAATATTCTCTTTATAATTCTTTACCGTAGCTGAGAAGGTCTTATTTATAAGCCTGTCAGCAGAATAAGCAACATCCCCTCCGAACAGATACATTCTGTTCCCATTGGAAATAAGTGCTATTGAAGTATGACCCCTTGTATGACCAGGCGTATGAAACATAATTAGATCCTTACTTTCTGTTAAGTAATGACACTTCTCCAATGATTCATATCTACTTTCTAATTTTAATGGTTGGATATTCATGCCTGAAGGGAATAATACGGGGAAAGCACCATCCTTCGTTTTCCATTCTATTTCATTTACCAAAATAGGAATGTTCGGAAAATGCTTCATCCCTCCAACATGATCTATATGCAAGTGCGTCAGTATAATTTTAGAAATTAATTCAGGTTCGACACCAACCTTCTTTAACTGGTAATCAATTTCTTCCTTTCTTGAAATATCAAACTTCATTTGCTTCTCAAAATAATATTTTGACACAAAATCAAGCTTCTTGAAATATCCTAATTGATTTACATCAGAAGAAAGACCTGTGTCTACTAAAAACGTTCCTTCTGGATGGACAATTAACCAAGACCATACTGGAAGCCAATCACCATATTCACTATCTCTAAAGGATATCATGGTACTAAGTAAACCGGGTCTTCTCGTACTGTGAGCACTTTTCTTAACTGCCAATTTACCTGTTTTCAGACCATATACCTTTACCTTATCAACTCCATTTGAAGCGACTACTTCTTTAGATACTATATCCATTGCTCTTTAAAGTTTCAATTGTCTATGATTTCTTGTGCTATCGTGGCCAACTGCTCTATTCTACATCTGCTTTTAACGTCATAATCAAGGTTGAGTCTTACCGTACAAGGAACACACTATGTCGCAACCGGAGGTCTATTAAACACTTTAGTGAAATCATAGAACTTGTCAATTCCTTCCAATCTAGAGTAATGAAAAATAAGCAACAGTATTTCTAGAGGCGGAGCATAAGTACGAATATCAAAATACAAGATCAATCTTAAAGTAATATAGATTAACTTAACTACTCCTCAAATTCGGTAGCAAGCTGCTTTTTAACGCTTTCATAAATTTCATCATATATGTCATTCTCGCGTACGATCCGTTTTACAATCCGATAACCTTTCTTTGGGTTTATATCTACTCCTACACTACTGGTTGGTTCTTGATCTAGCCCGAATGTCCAGTTTTTCTTGATAAGCAGTGAAGGTTCAATCTTTACGAAATACCCATTAACTTCATAGATTCCTATTTTAGATTTAATTTCCCCGAAATCTTCTTTATAATTATCTGACC
>CALIQO010000012.1 GCA_938044055.1 uncultured Saprospiraceae bacterium | reverse complement strand
TCAGAACACTTTCCAGTGCACTAAATGGAATAGCGAAAACTATCCAGTCAGAGAGTGTGCATGCTCTGTTATCATCCGCGGAATGACTAGAACACCTAATCCATGGAGATAATGTGCAATCCTATAAGCCGCTATGGCATAAAAACCAGGATATGTACGGATAATTTCATCTTCACTTTTAGCAGCAGGGTCGCCTTCATACATAGCTGATATATCCATCCTTAGAAGACCGTATAATGCTGGTAATGCATCAAAAAACAGCTGTGTATTATTCTCTGCGCGTAGTCCTTCTTCATTGGGCTTAGCATACAAGATTTCATACAACTCTTCCTTTAAGTTGATCATATAAAAATCAAGTGCCCTTACCGAATTGAAATCTTGCTTGCTGTATATGGGAAACAATACACCCAGCAACTTTTCGAAAAATCCGATTACTTCATCCTTAGTAGGACAAGATGGACATTCTTGATGCTTGAGATACAGACGCTCGACAAATTCTGGATTCATAATGATCGTTATAAAATAATAAACAACAAGATATGGCTATGTTCATCATAAAGCTAAAATCCCATTATTAAAGATTTCATAATGGCTCTTTTTATTGCTTTTTATGCAGGCTTCAGCTCGAGTAACTTATTTCTCATTTCATCGCCTAAGACTCCGCTCTGATCATCTGCTCGATCACATAAACTTTTGCATCTGTCATAGTAAGTCTCATTCTCCATGGATGCAACAATCATATCTACTGCCTTATTAAAAGAATAGAAGATTGTATTGAATAAAGGCGTCGATATAAAACGGTAATTCTCCATAAACGAGAGGGCACACTCACAATTATACAGATGTAGGTCTGCCATTTCATCCTGATAGATAGATACTTTTTCGACTTCAGATAGCAACTTCTTAATCTTAGCAATCCGAGGCCTTCTCGGTCTCCGATAACTTTTCGTTTTATATTTAGAGTCGATGTCTGCTTTCGCTTTTGCAAATAATTTCTCGCGGTCTTGATGAGAACCCAGTTCCATAGAATAATACTTCTTTACTTCTGAGCTACGATCATACAAGGTTAGGATTTCTTGTCTGAGGTCTTCTTCTTCTAGCGTAGATAAATGCTTAATCAGTTGTGATTTTCTCATAGAAAGTTGTGCTGTAAACCATTACACATGGATAAAATGAATTTCATTAAGTTGCTAAATCGAAAAACACAATCAATACCTCCGTGGCTTGCTTGTGGTTGATCTATTTTAATTATAATCACTTCAACGTTAAAAAAATTCAATGTGGCTTTAAATGTATGCAATAATTATATTTATCAAGGCAGAATTCACTATCATTGAAGGTAATTAAGTCCTACCTTATTGATGCTTGGTAACCGGTATTCACGACCGTTACATGCACCATTGTATAAACCTTTATCTTACTTTAAATATTGATTATGAATCTCAAGCACCTTATCAGTCTATTCTGTATTCTAGTAATATCTGCTTGCAACCCTTCTAAGGAGTCCGTTAAGATTTCAACAGACCTACCATTTACCTGGGAAAATGCCAATGTTTATTTTCTCATGACAGATCGATTCAACAATGGAGATCCTTCTAACGATTACGAACATACTCCAGACAATCCGCCTGCTCCATACAGAGGTTACATGGGAGGAGATATCAAGGGAATTACTAAAAAAATAAACGATGGATACTTTTCAGAATTGGGAATCAATGCCATCTGGATGACCCCACTGGTAGAGCAGATAACGGGTTCTGTAGATGAGGGTACGGGCAACTCTTTTGGGTTTCATGGGTACTGGACAAGAGACTGGACAGCCCTCGATTCTAAGTTTGGAACAGAAGCAGATTTAAAAGAAATGGTAGCGGCAGCCCACAATCAGGGTATAAGAATCCTCATCGATGTTGTTGCTAATCATACTGGACCTGTTACACCACTCGATAGCAAGTGGCCAGACGCATGGGTTAAAACCTCTCCTCGTTGTACATATAAAGATTACGCATCGACTACCGATTGTACACTTGTAGAAAACCTTCCGGACATAAGGACAGAAAGCGATGAAGAAGTAGAACTTCCAGCATACCTCATTGAAAAGTGGAAGGAAGAAGGACGATACGATCAGGAGGTTGCCGAACTAGATGCTTGGTTCACAGAGACCGGTTATAAGAGGACACCGGTCAACTATATATTAAAATGGTTGGTGGATTTTATTAAAGAATATGGAGTCGACGGGTTCAGAGTTGATACTGTTAAGCATACGGAATCTTATGTATGGAAAAACTTATGGGATGCTGCATCTAAAGCTTTTAAAGATTGGAAAGCTGCCAACAGTGATGCTGTGCTGGAAGAGGATACACCTTTCTATATGGTGGGAGAAGTATACAATTATTATGTAAGCGGAGGAAGAGACTTTGATTATGGAGATAAAAAGGTAGATTTCTATGCAGACGGATTTAAAGCTCTGATAAATTTTGATTTTAAAACCGATGCCTCTAAAGACTATGAAACCATATTTAGCAAGTATGACAGGATATTACATGGTGAGATGGTCGGAAAATCTATTCTCAATTATGTAAGTTCTCACGATGATGGAGGTCCGTTTGACCTAAAACGAGAAAGGAATATAGAATCTGCAACGAAGCTTATGTTGTGCCCTGGTGGCACACAGATCTATTATGGCGATGAATCGGCAAGAAGCCTTACAGTAGAAGCTCAGGGTGATGCTACCTTGCGGTCATTTATGAACTGGGATGAAATAGACTCTGATGCCCCTAGAAAGGATGGGAAAGTAAGTGAAATTCTAGCACACTGGCAGAAGCTAGGGAAATTCCGGAATAACCACCCAGCTATAGGTGCTGGTAGGCATACTATGATTCAAACCAGTCCTTATGTTTTCTCTAGAAAATGGAATAAAAATGATAAACTAGATCAGGTTGTTGTGGCTCTTGATATTAAAGAAGGCGAGCATGTTATCGATGTCTCTTCAGCATTTGGCAGCGACCGAGAAATCAAAGACGTCTATAATGATAAGGTGTATACTGTGTCGAATGGTAAAATAAATATCCAAGGACCGCTAGAAGTTGTACTGCTAGAAATAAACTAGTCTGCTTTTTTCTCGTTAATTTTAGGACTGAAAATGAAACACACATGATCCGATCCTTACTTGTAATACTATCTGTCATTTTCATTTCTTCTTTCTGCTCAACACAGGACAATGTCGCCTGGAATGGATTTAAGGTAAAGAAAAAAATTAATCAGAAACTCCTTCTTGATGTTACACCTATATTAAGATTGCACCAAGATTTAAGTGAATACCAGAATAGCTCGATAGATATATCCTTAAACTATACATTCAAACCAGGATGGTCGGTACAGGCCTTATCTAGAACATGGTTCATGCCTGATCGTTCTGATAGACAATTTTTCTGGGTTGATGTTGCCCATACATGGAAAAAAGAAAAGATGACGTTGAAAAACAGATTGCGTAACCACCGCGCTTTCGACATAGGAGGGTTTATTGATAATGACTACTTGAGATACATGTTGACATATGTTCCGACAACATTTTCTAGATGGAGTCCAGTTATAAATTTAGAACCATGGTTGCAATTTAATGGGATCAATGACATGACAAGATTCAGAACAGAAATCGGTGGCAATATTTCGCTATCAGATTCATGGAAACTCCTGTTGATGTATCGGCGCCAAGATGAACTCAAGGTAAACGCTGAAAACGACCTAAACATGGCTGTCATCACCCTGACAAGAATTCTATAATCTAGTTGCTGGTATAGATCTAATACAACTTTTCCCTTTGGTTTGGTGTATATTTATACAACCAATGGTTTTCATAATATGCGGTTAACTGAAAAAGTAAAATCAGAAAAACATCGAGCACTACTTGATGCTGGTCTTAAAACTATGATTCTTAATGGTTACCATGGTACCAGTATAAAGGATATTACCAGTGAAGCTGGTATGCCTAAAGGAAGCTTCTTCAATTATTTTGTGAGCAAAGAAGCATTCGCTCAAGAATTGATTGAGGACTACGCCGACCAAGCCAATTCATTCATCGAAAAATCACTCATCCATTCTTCTAAAGATCCGAGAAAAAGAATCATAGATTTTTTTAAATCAATGGGAAAAAAATTCTCTAAAGAAAAAGACTACAGAGAAGGATGCTTAGTGAATAACATGTGTCAGGAGATGGCAGATATAGAGCTTGCGTTTGCAGAATTGATCGATAGTAAAATTATTGCATTCAGATCAGTAATCAAGCGTTGTATTCTAGAAGGTCAGGAATCTGGATCTATTGCTTCCGATCAATCTGCGGAGACAATGTCCATCATGATCGATAATATGTATCGTGGCACTTTACTTACAAGTAAAGCAGAGAGAAGCCAGAAATCTATTAAAGTATTTAACACTTTCTTAGCAGACTTACTACAACCTTAATTTATTTTTACAGTTAATAAAGCGACTGGTCATATTATTAATCAACTTAAAACACACTATGTCATTTAAAGGAAAAACAATTCTAATTACTGGAGCTACATCTGGAATGGGTCTAGTTACTGCTAAAGATCTACTTGCTCAAGGAGCTAAAGTTGTACTCTCAGGGAGAAATCAAGACAAACTAAACGCTCTGGATAAAGAGCTTTCAGGTGACTATCTTCTAGTCAGAGCTGATGCAGCTTCCATCGAAGACAATAGACTGCTGGTACAGAAAACGGTCAATCATTTCGGAGTCATTGATTCCCTTTTTATCAATGCTGGAATATTCGCCGCACAACCAGTAGCTAATTATGAAGAAAGTCTCTATGACTCTATTTTTAACATCAATACAAAGGGTGCATTCTTCACAGCACAAGCAGCCATACCTCATCTAAAAGATGGGGGCAACATTATATTCAACACTTCTGTATCTAATGTTAAAGGTATGCCTGGAGTATCAGCATATGCTGCAAGTAAAGCGGCACTAAGGTCATTCGTAAGAACCCTGGCTACAGAACTAGCACATAGACAGATCAGGGTAAATGCTGTCTCTCCTGGTCCTATAGAAACACCTATCTGGGGGAAGACGAACCTCACTGAAGAAGAAATTAGCGGTTTTTCAGCAGGCGTATCTCAGCAAGTACCTCTAGGGCGTTTCGGCAAAAGCGAAGAAGTATCTAAAGCAGTTCAGTTTCTTGCATCTGATGGAGCAAGTTATGTCAACGGTATTGAACTAGCTGTAGATGGTGGAATGACTCAAGTTTAAGATTTCATCCATTAAACAAAAAAATGGCTTGAGAATACATCTCAAGCCATTTTTTATGAATTTCAATTCGTTACAAAGCAGATCAATATCTTAATCTTTTAATTACATATTTCTTCCTTTAAAAAAGCAAGCATCATATCGGTAAATTCTGTTCGATCTGTCTCAAAGTTCGGATCAGAGTATATATCTACATGTCCTCCTCCAGAAACTCTATGCAAGTCATTTTTAATTCCTATAGACTCCATTCTAGGATGAATTTTTCCAGATCCATTGAGATAAATAATCGGATTGAAAAACACTTCTGCGAAACCACAATTGTACTTAATGACAATGTCATCGTCTCCATGGAAACTCACAATCGGAGGATCACCTGCATCTAAAAAATCTAAGTCATAGACCGCACCAGAATAATTCACAACTGCTCTTACGCTAGAATCATATGATTGATTTTCTGCATCTCCCGTGTCGCCATTAACACCGCCATTATTTTCTA
>CALIQO010000011.1 GCA_938044055.1 uncultured Saprospiraceae bacterium | reverse complement strand
CGGCTTATAGCACTTCTTCTAGTTTTAATGTCTAGTTGAGAAGAAAATACAATAATTGAAAAGGGGGTCAGATCCATCTGGCCCCCTTTATTTTTTTAATTTAATCTATATGGAAACCCCAGGCCTTCTACCAGCTTTACGAATCCACTTGTTGCATCTACCTTCGTGTTTTTAGAAATCAAGTCTAGCTTAAGATTGTTTTCTTCATCTACAACGACAAGCTTAAAGTCGTGATCCCCTTCGTTTTCGGTACAGATTGATGTCAACTTTTCTACAGCCTCTTGATTGAGTCTAGAAACCGGAATTTTAATAGTAATAGACTTAGTGAGTAATTTGCCGACGGAGTCGAGCATCTTTATATCCTTAACCTTAAAGAAGTAACGATCTTGATTGAACCGTTTCATATTCATCCCTTCAACATAGAGGACGTTGCCCTTGAATATGATGTTCTTCCAGTTTTCGTATTGTTCATTGAATAAGGCAATCTGTAATCCACCGGTATAATCTTGAATCGTAAACCTGCAATAGCCGGTTCCTTTCTGGGATACTCCAGCGAATACTTCTGTTACCAATCCTGCCAGCTTGAGTTGCTTCTCTCGGATGTCCTCTGCGCGAGCGAGCGGACAATTCGTATAATTACTGATTTCAAGTTCATAATCATCAAGAGGATGTCCAGATAGATATATACCTGTTACTTCCTTTTCTTTTTCTAGCTTCTCTATATTGCTCCACGGCAATACTTCAGGAAACTTAGGTTCGATTATGTACTGATCGTCTGCATCTCCAAATAAGGAAACTTGGTTCTGCGACTTCTGAAGCTGATAGGTATTGCCATACTTGATGGCATGTTCTAATAGTGTATCGTACGATTCTGAAGGAGCGAAAAATTGAGATCGTGTCTGTTGTCCTAGGGAATCAAGTGCGCCACCTAGTGCCAGACTTTCGAAGCATTTTTTATTTACGGCACGCAGATTCACCCGCTTCACCATATCGAAAAGGGACTTAAATGGCCCTGCTTCTTTTCTCTCTTCTTCAATTGCTGTTACAGGACCTTCTCCGACTCCTTTTAATGCCGACAATCCGAATCGGATATGACCTTCATCATTCACCGCGAATTTCAACTTGCTCTCATTGATGTCAGGACCAAGTACAGTTAATCCCATCCGCTTACATTCTCGTAAGAAGAAATTAATCTTAGAGATGTCGCTCTTGTTGTGATTGAGTACCGATGCCATAAATGCATCTGGATAGTGAGCCTTCAGATAAGCCGTCTGAAACGCCACAAAGGCATAACAAGTAGAGTGAGATTTATTAAATGCATAAGAAGCGAATGCTTCCCAGTCTTTCCAGATCTTCTCACAGGTTTCCTTGTCATGACCGTTTTTCTCGCAACCTTCCATGAACTTAGGAAACAACTCATCAATCAATTTTTTCTTTTTCTTACCCATGGCTTTTCTCAAGACATCGGCTTCGCCTTTAGAGAATCCAGCTAATTTCTGAGACAGAAGCATAACCTGCTCCTGGTATACGGTAATCCCATATGTCTCTTCCAGATATTCTTGCATATCGTCGAGATCATAGGTGATTTCTTGCTTGCCGTGTCTCCGTGCAATAAAATCAGGAATGTACTGCATCGGTCCTGGACGATAGAGTGCATTCATCGCAATTAAATCCTCGAATCGGGTAGGCTTCAGTTCTCGTAGGTTCTTCTGCATTCCGACGGACTCATACTGGAAGATTCCGATTGTTTCTCCTCCCTGGAAAAGCTCATACGTTTTTTCGTCTTCCAGCGGAAAGAGCTCAGGATCTAGTTCATCTCCTCTGGTATCCTTAACAATCTGTACAGCATCCTTGATGATGGTCAGGGTTTTCAATCCCAGAAAATCCATCTTGAGTAAGCCAGCATCTTCAGCGACAGAGTTGTCGTACTGGCTGACGAGGAGGTCGGAATCTTTCGCTACAGATACGGGAACATAGTTGGTAATGTCATCGGGAGTAATGATGACTCCACAGGCATGGATTCCTGTATTACGTACAGATCCTTCCAGTTTTTTAGCCTGGCGGATCATCTGTCCGATGTCGGTTTGTTCTTCTGACAACTTACGGAATGCAAGTGCCTTGTCTACATCATCGCTATTCATCTCTCCCTTCAATTTAGGAGATAGACCGTCATCGGCAAGGACACCTTTCAAGGTTGCCTTTAAGTGTGTCGGGAACGATTTAGCTACTCGATCTACTTCATGAAGTGGGACTTGCATAACCCGTCCTACATCTCTCAAGCTAGACTTAGCAGCCATGGTTCCATAGGTGATGATCTGAGCTACTTGATTTTTTCCATACTTATCGATTACATAGTCGATGACTTTAGAACGGCCTTCATCATCGAAATCAATATCGATATCCGGCATGGATACCCTTTCAGGGTTTAGAAACCGCTCAAATAGTAGGTCATATTTAATGGGATCGATATTGGTAATTCCGAGTGAATAAGCAACGGCTGATCCAGCAGCTGATCCCCGACCTGGTCCCACAGATACACCCATCTGTCTAGCGACAGTTGTAAAATCTTGAACAATCAAGAAGTACCCTGGGTACCCAGATTTATTGATGACTTCCAGCTCGAAGTTGAGTCGTTCTTCTATAATCGGCGTGATGGTTCCGTACTTGCGCTTGGCCCCTTGGAAGGTGATGTGTCTTAAGTATAATTCTTGGGTATCGAATCCTGCCGGAAGCGGGAATGCTGGGAGAAGTACATCTCTTGCCAGTTCTAGTGGTTCAATCTTGGATACGATATCCATGGTATTGTCAAGGGCAAAAGGAACATCGTGGAAAATTTTTCCCATCTCTGCCTTCGTCTTAAAAAAGAAGTCGCTACTGGGGAATTTGAATCTTTTTTCTTCAGCCATAAAAGAACCTGTATTGACACACAGGAGGATGTCATGAGGTTGCCAGTCGTCTTCTTCTACATAATGAACATCATTGGTCGCAATGGCCTTGATGTTATGCCTTTCGGCAAATTGTAGTAAGACCTGATTCACATCTTCCTGACTCATACCGGTGTCATCGATCTGTTCTAGACCTTTATGCCTCTGAAGTTCTATGTAATAATCTTCTCCAAAGATATCGAGCCACCATTTCAGTCTCTGTTCTGCCTTTTCTATGTCGCCACTCAGAATAGTCTGAGGTACTTCGGCTCCTATACAGCAGGATGTAGCGATGAGTCCTTCGCTGTATTTTTCTATCAGTTCTTTATCAATTCTAGGAAATTTACTGTAGAGGCCTTCTATAAATCCTAGGGAGCACAGCTTGCATAGGTTTTCATACCCTTTGCGATTTTTCGCAAGGAGAAGCTGATGGTATCGCTTGTCTTTCTGCCCTTTCGATTTCTCAAATTTCTTGATGTGTCTATCCTCTACCAAGTAGAATTCACAACCGACGATGGGTTTTACACCAGCCTTATTCGCTTCTCGTACAAATTTAAATGCACCAAACATGTTTCCATGATCTGTCAGTGCGACTGCTTTCTGTCCATCTGCTGCTGCCTTCTGCATCAGGGTTGATATCTCAGAAGCTCCATCAAGGAGAGAATATTGAGTATGGCAATGCAGGTGGGAAAAATCTGGCATAAGATTCTTATAGGTTGGTAATGAAAAAAACTCACAGAAGAATGGCTACATTCTACTTTTGAGAGAAAGGTAAAGATACAGAACGTATTTTTAATTAGATATATGTGTTAAATGGAAATGTGAGGGCGGAACGGAATTTCAAGAATCCTTATTATTTTTTTCTTAAAAGATGAAGCGAAGATTGGAAATTCACTTTTTGGATAAGTGCTTTTTCTCGTACTTCTCTGACAAGATTTATCGCTCCAGATTTATCTCCTTGTTTATATAATAGAATAGATTTAAGATCAAGCCACTCATAATCAATAGCTATGCTTCTATACTTATCTAAAAGATGGCCTAAGTCCACAAGTTGATTCTTGTGATCAGTGTTAATTAGTGCCTTGAGAAAGTCTCGATTTATTTTCGACCATTGATTAGAAGAAAAAAGGGTATGATGTTTTATAAATGCTTTTATCCAATCTTTTTGTTGATCAGATTCTTTAAATCCTGTTACTTCATTTAGTGAATAGTAATATGAGCTTTTATCGTCTAGGGCTGACTTAAGTTCTTTGCTATATTGTTTTTTGTCCTTATGTATGAAGACATATCCAGTATAAATTATATCATTGATTTTGTCGTTGACTGAAGCTGTATCATAGAGTGTGTAGAACCTATTCTTGTTATCGACGAGAAATGCTAATTGTGGAGAATCATAAGAGAGCGTTATTTCCTCGAATATTACTTTCATTTTCCACGGAATATGCCATGTATTACGATTTCCAAGTGATTGTGAAAAGAGATTTTTAGAGAGATTTGGATTTATGTATTTTAATTGATTGCCATATTCTCTTAATACTGCAGCATTCCTCTGAGTGTCGTCAGATATATTTTCTTGGAGCGAATCTATTTTAATAAAATCTATGCCTTGATGATATTTATCTAGCATTCTACAGAAATCTTTGGAGTCTTTTGATCCCATTTCCTGTCCTAGTTTTTGCCCCCATGGAGAGAGGATAACGAAACCGGGAAGCTCATTGCCTTTCTTAAGCTTAAGAGAAGCATTGTGTTTATTTCTGTCTACATCAATTTTAATAGCATGATAATTATCAGAAATTCTGGCTTTAACCATGGGGGATTGAAAAGTAGTTTTCTCCATTTCCTTGCATGGTAAGCACCAATCTGCCGTATAATAAATTAATATGTTCTTGCGATTCGTTGGGTGTTTTTCTTTTATTTGACTGAATGTAGCATTCTGCAAGAAATTTATTTTTGCGGTTTCTTTAAAGCGAGAGTTGTTTCCTTTGAGCTTTTTTTCAAGCCAATCAGGTCTGACAATTCTGATTCCAGATTTCCAGTATTCTTGAGTTCTGAATTGCCCGTCTTCTATATCGTCACCTATTTTTAAGGCTTTAAGTCGCACGTCGCTATCTTGCCATCTAAAATTTT
>CALIQO010000010.1 GCA_938044055.1 uncultured Saprospiraceae bacterium | reverse complement strand
AGGTCATCTGCTTGTCCTGCAGATACTGGAATTCTTACTATTCCTTCTTCTACATCACTTAGATCAGGCATCTTCATTACGAATGTTTCTGCAGATCTTACTCGATTAGTCGACCGACCATTCACTTCAGCAGAATAGTTTAAGTCACCTATTTTCACAGCAACCATATTCTCACTACTTAAGCTTCTATTAAGGTCATCTACAGCAATACCTTCCTCGTATGGGAATGGGTGCTCTGGATTAGTAAATTCTGTACGCTTATCTATAAATCTCCATGATTGCTGTTCCTTAGGCATAGCATCCATAAGTCCTAGAATCATCTTTCTCATGTACAATACATCAATAGAAGATACATTATTGTTACCATCTACATCCGCCGCAATGATCTTATAAGGAGAATCTAATAACTGCATCTCTAGTATGTGTCTCTGCAACAATACAATATCTAGTGTAGATAATCCATTGCTAAAGTCATCGTTCTTAGTAGGCAATACAGTATATGATTCTTTAGACATCAATCCATCGAATTCATACCATCCATCTTCATCCGTGCTCGTAGCATTAATCATCTCTGCATTGCTGCTAGAAAGCATAACGTCTACATCGTTAAATTCATCTCCTGGTTCTGTGGCTATCTGCCCACCTAGGACGAGACCTTCAGCAGAATCTTCATTACACGCATCTCCAGAATTGTCCTGTAAGGTTAATTCTATAGTACAGTAGTCATAGTTCTTATACTCATCCCATACATACATGTCAAGATCTATTCTTTCGGATACATTATCTGGTATATCTGCACATCTAAATACCATCGCAGAAGTATTATCTTCTGGCTTCCACAGTTGTGCTAAGCCCAGCAAGTATTCTGTCTCAGTTGCTAAAAGACCATCTCCTTTAAAGTAATGTCTTTCATCTATTCTACTTGCTACTGGATAAGCTCCATCGAAAGTAAATAGTAGATCATCTTGATCTGTACAATTATCGGAACTTCCGAAATCAAAGTCTCTTGCCCACACTTCTACCATTCCATTGTTATTCATAACAACAGTTGTCAACTTACTTATACAGTAAGGTGTCGGTTTCTTCTTATCAATAATCGTAATAATGAATATGCATATCTCTTTGTTACCACAATTGTCTTCTACTGTAACTCTTACTTTATGCTCTCCGATCGGGAACAATCCAGATACAGTATTTCCATTGTGCCAGGAGTTATATGACCCATCATTGAATAAATCTATTTCGTGGCTGTAAGAAAGTGTATTGTCTTTTCCACAAGTATCAATTGCCTCAATGGTATGATTAACATCCGCTAGACAATCTTCTCTGAATGTTTCTATGGTTATGTCTTCACAATTCTGAAATTCCGGAGGAGTTGTATTGTGTTGCTTAAGAATCTGCTTGTAAGTATATCTTCCAGATAAGTTACGGATATCTCTAGGATCATAGGTACACCAGTCGATTACTGTCCATGTTCTTATAATCTTAACACAAGCATCCTCTACAATGTAAAATCGCTCGTCTTCATAGGAAATGGCTGCTTGACTACATCGATCATCCATAATTCTTGTTATGTATCGATCATCCAGATTTTCAGGGTCGAAATCTGCTTCGCACATATCCGTTTCATAATTATCCGGCCAGTCGATGTCATCTCTTGAGAATGGGTCTTGGTCTATGATATATATATCTTGCTCGCAGACCCCTTTCAATCCTTGGGCATCGACAACGGTCCATGTCCGGAGAATATATCCTTGTCCACACTGATCGATGTCCTTATCGTCTTCATAAGAGACGGTAATGTCTGGACAGTTATCAATTGCATCTACACCTGGAACGACATCTCCTGTAAGAGTTAGATCATTGAAATCTTCATGACAATCTAAGGTTACATCGGGAGGACAAGTTATGTATGGTGGTAATTTATCTTGAACAAGAACTTCAACCATACATGTATTGTGATTTCCAGAACTATCTGTAACTCTAAACTCTACCATCAACCGCTCTCCTACTTCAGCACAACAGAACTCTATTGTATCTCTCCATACTAAGTAATCATTACCACATACATCAACAGATAGGTTTCCGATCTGCATTTTTCTTGCCTTGATATCTACAACTTCACAATTATCGTGACTCCCATCATCAAATGTATATGCTGGAACCTTAGCTAATCCATGTGCACCTATACTGGCTACTGTAAATTCATCGCATACAGCTACAGGAGGTACTAAGTCTAGGACCGTTAAGAAAAATATTTCTTCAGAAGCTTGATCACACTCATCTATCACTCTCCACTTTATTGCTGTTGTTCCTATAGGCAAGGAATCTATGGTAAACGAGTTAGCTCCAGCAACTCTTACATACTTAGATGAAAAAACACCGTTAACTAAATCAATATTTCCTAAGAAATCTGAATACAGGTAACTCAACTCATATATAAAATTCTCACTGCAATTGTCTGTGACCATAGGAAGTTCAGGAGAATAGGTAGCACTACACTCATAAGAATCTGTGCTTATCGTCATATCAGGAAGATCCTCTATCTCTGGTCCTTCTTCATCAACAACCTTGATAATCTGTACATGCTCGAGGATATCTCCAGAACACCATTCTAGTACCTTCCATTGTCTCAATAGCTTATATGACTTAGGACAGATTTCTAGGATATGGTCTTCGTGAGGGAAAATCTGTATGGTTTCACAGAAATCACCACTCGGTCTACCCGTTACATCCG
>CALIQO010000009.1 GCA_938044055.1 uncultured Saprospiraceae bacterium | reverse complement strand
AAATCCATGAATATCTACCCGCTAGAACAGAGAATATAAATGTATATAACCTAGGTTTAAATAAAATAAACAAGGGTACTAGAATTAAGATGATTGAGATGAAAAGATCTACTATTCTTTTTTGCCGTATATATTCTTCTTGGCTCAGATTACTAACAAAATTAGCAGAATACAAGGTTCCCTTTCTTCTGGTATTATGACTTTCAATTAAGGATCTAGTTGCCTTACTATAGAATTTAAAATTTACGCTTGTTGTATATTTCGACTTGTTGGATTCAGCAAGCAATTCAGAGTCAACATGAGAAGTATCGATAATAATATCAGATAGTTTATAGATGCTTGTTAGATCATTTAATTGATTTACATTACCTATAGCGCTTGAGCTATAACGGTCTGAAGGCTCTATTCTACCTATTACTTTATTATTTAATCCCATATCATTAAGCAATTCGACTATACTATCGTACGCAGAGTCAGGGCTTATAATTCCGATTCTTGTATATATATTCTGGTGCCAGTCTTCACTTAGAGGCTCTCGCATTATTTTTTTCCTAGTCACGTAAAGAACTAAACTTAACGGAAAAAATGCCAAGAGAACCCCTCTGCTGAAGCGATATTCTGTAGGAATCAAAGCATGTATAACAAGTAATGAAATGGAGCCTACAATAATACCTAGGACGTATCTCATAATACGAGATCGTTTACTATATCCTCCTAATAAAAAAATTGATAATACCATTACCCCAGCATACACACATATAATTGGAAATAAACTTTCCATCGGATAATAATCATAGCTTTTTGTTTTAATGTATCCCCATACCATATATAGAAAAATAAATAAACCAGAATATAGAATCCAATCTAGAAACTGATTGGACGCTCCTTTCAGCTTATTCAAGATAAATGAAAATACTTTGACAAGATGGATGGATGGAAATAGCAAGAATTTACCAATCCCTTTCATATGTCTATCATTGTAAATAGACATTGCGCCAAAGAATCGGTTATAATAAGACCACTGTCGGAGATCTGTAGATTCTCCTTTAAAATGTATGATGGAAAGTCCTCCATGATATATTACGGTATAACCACTCTCTTTAATGCACTTGCATAAGTCTATATCTTCTCCATACATAAAATATCTAGGATTGAAAGCTCCGCTTTTCTCAAGAACTGTTTTTTTAGTCAGTATAAATGCTCCGCATAAAACATCAATAGAATGAATTTCATTCTGATCAAGATTCCCTGCGTTATATGAATCAAAAATAGTTGAACCGGAAAAAAAGGAGCTCAAACCGGAAAATTTACAGAATGAATTCCAAAGTGTAGGGAAACTTCTTTTCGATTCTGGGAGAAAATTACCTCTCCCATCAATCATTTTAACTCCTAGAGCTCCTACATCGGAATGGCTTTCAAGGTAAGCAAGAGATCGGGTTAAGGTATCTTTATGTAACAGTGTGTCCGGATTTAAAAACAATATATACTCCCCGTTACTATGTTCTAATCCTTGGTTACAAGCATTTCCAAAACCAATATTTTCATCGTTTTCAATTAAAACCACCTTATTTCCATAGAGACTTTTTATTAACGATACAGAATTATCAACAGAGTTATTATCAACAATAACTATTTCAATTTCTAGATCAATTAAATCTGAAGAATAGATAGACTCAAGGCAATTGGCCAGAAAATAAGGTACATTATAGCTAACAATTATAATGCTTAGGTCAATGCGTGCATTTAAGTTCACTGGCTTAAACTATATGGAATTCTTGTCTGAATAGAACGCCCCAAAGTTAATTCATCTGTGTATTCAAGTTCACCTCCGAATGCCACTCCTCGGGCAATACTTGATAAATTGACGTCATATCCATCAAGAAGCTTAGAGATATAATACATCGTTGTTTCTCCTTCAATTGTAGGGCTTATTGCCATAATTAATTCTTTAGTTCCTTCTGATTTAACTCTAGAAATCAACGATGCGATATTCAAGTCTTCAGGACCGACTCCTTCAATGGGTGATATTATTCCTCCTAATATATGATACTTCCCTTTAAACTGGTTAGTGTCTTCAATAGCAATTAAATCTCTAATGGACTCTACGACACAGATTGTTGCGTCGTCACGGATTTCTGAGCTACATATAGAGCATAATACATCATCTGATATGGTATGGCAGCATGTACAATATTGAACTTTCTGAACTAGGTCTTGTATGGCCTTACCTATAAGATTTCCCTTTTCAGGTGATTCATTCAATAAGAACAATGCCAATCTCATAGCAGATTTCTTACCTACACTAGGAAGCATAGACAATGCATCTATAGCATCTTCTAACAATTTAGAACTATAACTCATAGATTTGACTCAATCATTTAGTAGATAAAAGGGACTATATATCATATTCACTCTCAAAAATAATCAATTAAATCCCAGTAGAACATATTTAAGAAAGTTATCATGAGTTTGTAGTTTAAATTATTGCCAAAAATGGCAAGACATTCATTACCTTAGCCTACTTAATTTAATTAAGATCAAGATAAAAGTTATTAACAATGGCTGAAATAATCAGAATGCCCCGACTCAGTGATACCATGGAGGAAGGGAATATAGTTGAATGGTTAAAAAAAGAAGGTGATAAGATATCTATAGGAGATGTACTTGCAGAAGTAGAGACGGACAAAGCAACCATGGACTTAGAAAGTTTTCAAGAAGGAGTACTGTTGTATATAGGTGTTGCGGGGGGACCTGTTCCTGTAGATGGCATCATCGCCATTATAGGTGATGCAGGTGAAGACTATAAAGCGCTACTGGCAGAAGCCGAAAAAACTACTTCAACAGCGAAAGTAGATGAAGCTGCTGTTGTTGAAACTGCGGTGGCAGCTCCTGCTCCTGTTGTTGCAGAGAAAAAGGCAGTTAGTCCTAGTACACCACCAACTGTAAGTGAAAATAATTCCGTTCAATCTGGTTCAAGAATAATAGCTAGTCCGCTTGCTAAGTCAATGGCTAAAGAAGCAGGTATAGATCTTGCCATGGTTTCTGGTTCAGGAGAAAATGGGAGAATTGTAAAAAGCGATATTGAATCATATCTTAAGAACCCTCCTGCTCAATCATCAAGTACAACTGCGCCGATTAATGTCGCAGCAGAGGTTAGTTATGGAGATCATCCTATTTCTCAGATGAGAAAAGCGATTGCAAGAAGACTGGGAGAGAGCAAGTTTCAAGCTCCACATTTTTATCTTACCGTTGAAGCGAATATGGATGAAACCATAAAAGCTAGAAAAATGGCAAATGATAATTCTGAATCTAGAATCTCATTCAATGATATAGTTATAAAGGCTTGTGCAGCGGCACTTAGAAAGCATCCTGCCATTAATTCTTCATGGTTAGGAGATAAAATAAGAGTAAATAAGGAAATTAACATCGGTGTTGCAGTTGCAGTAGAAGAAGGTCTACTCGTTCCAGTAATCAGAGATGCGGACGCCAAGTCTCTTAATTATATCAATCAGGAAGTGCGGGCGCTTGCCAAAAAAGCTAAGTCAAAGAAACTTTCGCCGCAAGAGATGCAAGGAAATACTTTCACGGTTTCTAATCTAGGCATGTTCGGTATAGAAGAGTTTACAGCTATCATCAATCCACCAGATGCATGTATACTTGCTGTAGGTTCAATATTCAAGAAGCCTGTTGTCAAGAATGATGAAATAGTTGTAGGCAATGTAATGAAAGTCACGCTTTCTTGTGACCATCGAGTTGTTGATGGTGCTAAAGGAGCAGAATTCTTGAAAACGCTTAAAACCATGCTAGAGAATCCGTTGGCAATTTTAGCATAAGAGCCTAATTCCTCTTTACAAGTAAGTCGGAAGGAATAAAGGCCCGCTTAAGACTTATTCTTCTTTATTGTTCTTTATTACTGGTTGAATAGTAGTGTGTACGTGTTACTACATGAAAGTTATAGGATTATAAGACCTTGTGACTATTTCTACTTATAGTTTATTTCGAACTTCAACAGTAGTATATTAGGTATTCTTTAATGTACTCTAAATTGCTTTCTCTTCGTCTTAATACACCTCTTAATTAGGTTTTCAAATCAAATACTGGCTAATATCTATATGTGGATAGCATAGTGTACACTTAATCCTTATTAAGAATAATTAATACCAGATAATTATATAAACAAGCTATTTTACTTGAATGATAGGATAGCTGAACAGGCCCTCGAAGAATACTTTATCAATATATAGTAAAGCGTGTTAATCAAGGTAAAAAGCAATTCAACTTGAAATTAGTCCTTTTATCTAACTTGCATGTAAGAGGTAATAAGGCAAAAAAAAAGAGGTAAGAATGATCTTACCTCTTTTACTATATTTTAAATAGTATTCTAATTAAGATTAGAAGCCACTATTTTTATTTCCACTGTAGCTGCTTGAAGCACCTCTTCCAGCATCAGGACCTTCTGGTCTTGCCATGTCGAAATCAGCAGGATCACATACTCTAAATTCAACTCTTCTGTTCATGTAGTGTTGAGCTTCAGATCTTGTATTTCCAACTAGAGGAGTTTCTTCTCCACCAAACATAAGCTTGAATCTGCTTCTATCGATACCATAGTTAGCTCCTAGGTAATCAATAGCTGCTTTAGCTCTATTGTAAGAAAGTACTTTATTGTAATCATTTCCGTTTCTTATGTCTGTATGACCAGCTGCAGTTACGCATAAGTCTGGATACATTTTCATCACACTAGCAACGTGGTGTAATTGACCATAGAATTCTGGCTTAATGTTATATCTGTCTAAATCATAGTGAATCATAGGTAAGAACCAATCTGATTTAGTATCAATGCTGCTCACAATAGCTGCAGCTTTAGTATCAACAATTCTATTATCATCATCTTCCGTAACGTAATCTGGTTCTGGAATAGCAGCAACACCATTGGCATCAACATCATAACCTGGAGGAGAGTATGGCTCTTGATCTTTACAATCTGCAAGTCCGTC
>CALIQO010000008.1 GCA_938044055.1 uncultured Saprospiraceae bacterium | reverse complement strand
TGACATATTAAAGATATGGGCGGATGGAGACATAGATAAAGTAGAGGTCCTTTCTATAGACGGACAGATCGTCTTTTCATCTATCGATAGTGATATTTCGGAAATTGACATGTCTGGTATGATACCAGGCTTGTATGTAATCGCCATTAAAGTTGATGGTAGAATAACAAGAAAACGAATTTCGAAACTTTAGAACAATAACCATTACTGAACTATAAGAGCCTTATCTAAGTGATTAGATAAGGCTCTATCTTTTTTAAATTTATCCAGGAAAAAAACCAGACATTTTCTTTTTCCATACCTTGATAAAATCAAAGGTGATTTCTTTTTCACCGACGTTTTCAACCTCATTAATCATAGCCTTCGTTATCAACTCATTCTCTTGTGCAACGAGCTGGTTTTTAAGATGACTTTGAGTTTTCAAAACATAATCCTTTTTCTGCTTAAGCCTAGACATATGAAGGTCATGATTCTGAGCATATACAGCTAGATGATTGGCTTGAACGTAATCCACGGGGCCCCGATGAGAAATCAATTTCACAAATATAGGAGCTGTTTCTAAGGCAATAAAAAGTAGAGTAATGAATAAGCTCGCGATTGCAATATGGGAGTTTCTTTCTGTAAGATTTCCCAGTGCCTCAAGTCTTGCAGCAAATCCATCCAAGGGCACCTTATTCATTTCTTTTACAGACTCACTTCTCTCATTCTGAAGGTTTTCAAGTTCAGAAGATTTCTGACTGATCATAGGAGAGATGAGCGTTTTCTCGCTTTGGTAATCTGCTTCAGCAAGATCAGCTTCAGCTTTCTTCATCTTATAGATGGGTCCCATGTTTCTTATACCAGATCCGCCTGTGCCATCTGCTTCTGCAACAGCAGCTTTGAGAAGATCGGTTTTAACAGATTCTTTATTTTTTAATCCTTCTTGCAATTCAGCGATTTCGGTTTTTATACGGTTTTCTTCTGATTGGAATCTGTCTCTAACGAGCGTTTCTTGTTCCTTCCATCTTATTTCTTGCATCGTGACTATTTCAGACTTTATCTCGCTGTCGAAGAGTTTCATCTCTATCGGCTTAGCTATTACAATGGCGATCAAGCAAGCGAATATAATTCTGGGAATAGCCATAGCAATCTGACTTCTATTCTGTGTTGATTTAAACATAGAAGAAACGATGTATCTATCTAGATTAAATATCATACATGCCCATACAATTCCACCTAAAATAGAAATGGGGACTGATTTAGAAACAGTAAATAAAGCATAAGCAGAAGCACAGAAAGCGAGAACACCTGTAAAGAAAACAGTAGCTCCTATTCCCACATATTTATTTACTTCAGCAGGACCGCGTTTTAAAAATGACAATGGAACACCAGAACAGAAAACAAAGAATGATTTCATTTATAATATATTTTATTACTTAATAGATGTACGACGAAACAACCTATGAGGTTGCAATCTTAATTTATGTACGTAGGCGGGTAATAATATTATTCGATAGTAAATACCTGGTGATGATATTATAAATAGGAATATCGCTGTTCTAAGTATGTGGAGAGATAAAATATCGACGAAAAGTTAAGATTAATGGGTTTAAATCATATTTCGAGAGTAACAATTACTATGTTTATTCTGTTTTAAGGGTAGAAAAAGGATTTACTTTGAAAGTCATGGATTGTTTTAAATTAGATAAAACCATACCTACCATATTATTATGCTTCATGTTACTTAGCAACATGAGCAGTCAGAATCCGCTTCACCTCTTTATAGAGGTGTCCCAAGAAGATTCTACCTTGTACACAAGTGGTTATGGGGAATTCGTCCTTGATGATGACGGGATTTCTGGAAGAACATACATGGAAGAAAACGTCTGGTCTGGCTTACTAGATAGTACGCTTACAACGCTTCCTCTTGAGAAAAGTAATGTCCTATTTTATATTCATGGTATGTGGGGTCACAGGGAGATGTTCCTCAAGAAGGCCCACGACGCACTGGGAAAAGATGTATACCGAGATCCAGATTTCGAATATGGAATCATTGTAACCCTTATCTGGCACAGTGGTCTGAATTATTATGAAAACGTAAAACATGCCAGAGCAGTAGGTGCCTACTTTTCTGACGAGGTGAATCGCATTACGAATTCTTGTGGCAAGACTTCTTTTTTATGTCACAGCATGGGCAACCGCGTATTTCAGGGCTTGTATAACGCCTTCGCACATACTCCCATATCTAATATAGAGCACATCCTTATGCTAGCACCTGATCTTGAATCTGATATCTTTGAGGAAGGGAATCCGTTATCAGAAATCCATAAGATCTGTAAGCAGGTAACCATATATGGGCATAAGCAAGATTTCACCTTAAACATGTCGAAAGCATTAAATAAAAATGAACGCCTCGGAATGTACATAGAGAATAAAATATGTAGTGAAGGAGGATGTCTTGTCCATATTGATGTAACTTCTGTGGAGGACAATGAAGGCATCGGTCCTTCTATGTCTAATCATAGATATTTCTATGCAAGCCCTACTGTGAGAGATGACATCCGACTGTCCCTAACCAATGGAAAGAATCCGCAGAGAGAAAAAGTATCTGGATACAATATGTATATCTTGCACAGCCTACCTCAAGTCTTAATAGAAAGATAAATCTCGATCATTTTCTAGCCTGTTTCGATGTAATGGGTACATTAGATTCATAATATACTTCAAGCATTATGAAAACAGGATCTAGATATACTCATCTTGAGTGTCACAAGTGTGGCATCGCTTACGCAAAAGAAGAACAAAACACCTATTGTACTCAATGCGAAAAACCCTTGCTTGCTAGATATGATATGACTGAAGGGTTAGATAAATCTATTCTTTCTGGACGTAAAAATGATATGTGGCGATACAAGGAGATGCTGCCTGTTGAAGATACAGAAAATATTGTTACACTGGGAGAAGGAGGAACACCCTTGCTGGAGCTTAACAACTTCGCACAAGACCACAACTTCCATTCATTGAGGATGAAAAACGAATCCCTCTCTCCTACTGGTTCTTTTAAAGCCAGAGGATTATGCATGGCTGTGAGTAAGGCTAAAGAACTCGGACTGAAAGAATTCTGCATCCCTACTGCTGGAAATGCTGGTTCCGCTCTCTCTGCATATACTGCTAAGATGAAAGGAATAGCCCATATCTATATGCCGGATGTTACACCTACAGTTTTCCAGATGGATTGTGAGATAATGGGTGCTCAAGTAACCAAGGTTTCAGGATCTATTAAAGATGCTGGTGCAGCCATGAAGCAAGCGAATCAAGATGCTAAATGGTGGGATGTTACTACCCTTAAAGAGCCTTTCCGCCTCGAAGGAAAAAAAACCATAGGTTATGAAATCGCAGAACATTTGGAATGGGAGC
>CALIQO010000007.1 GCA_938044055.1 uncultured Saprospiraceae bacterium | reverse complement strand
CTCCTCCTATGTTTCCATTAATATGGTCATTCAAAAACGGCATGTGTAGAGCCATTTTTAATAGAGGTGTAGGCTTTATTAATCAGGAAGGCAAGATAGCCATACCTGCGAGATACATCGAGGTGAGGGATTTCCATCAAGGATTAGCAAGAGTGGAAGTACCTAGATAGGATCTTTTTTTATCAATTCCTTAAAGGAAGCGACATAATACTTAACATCTCAAACCTTTGTACTGAATCACATGTTTTATGTGTATAATATGAAGTATATTTGCGCTCTCATTTATAATCTATAAAACCATAAGAATGAATTTTGACCTTATCGTTATAGGAACCGGGCCTGGTGGATATGTTGCCGCAATAAGAGCAAGTCAACTAGGAATGAATGTAGCCGTTATCGAAAAAGAAAACCTAGGAGGAATCTGCCTCAACTGGGGATGTATTCCTACTAAAGCTTTATTGAAAAGTGCTCAGGTTTATGAATACATAAGTCACGCTGAGGACTATGGTATCAAAGTTGGTAAGCCTAAGGCGGACTTCTCAGGTATGATCAATCGGTCAAGAGGTGTTGCAGACGGGATGAGTAAGGGTGTGAATTTCCTTATGAAGAAAAACAAGATTAAGGTGATTGAAGGAGAAGGAAAACTGGCAAGAGGAAAAAAAGTAGTTGTTACATCGGCCGATGGTAAAAAATCAGAATACAGTGCAGCGCATATAATAGTTGCCACTGGTGGTAGAGCGAAACAATTGCCATCACTTCCTATAGATGGAGAAAAAGTAATCGGTTATAGAAAAGCGATGAGTCTACCTAAGCAACCTAAGAAAATGGTTGTAGTAGGTGCTGGAGCAATAGGAGTAGAATTTGCCTATTTCTACAATGCTATAGGTACAGAAGTAACCGTTGTAGAATATATGAAACAAGGCCTACTTCCTAGAGAAGATGCAGATGTAAGTAAAGAACTAACTAAGGTATTTAAAAAGAGCGGTGTCCATGTAATGGCAGATTCTGCTGTTACAGAAGTAAATACGAAAGGTAAAGGCTGCAAGGTCACTGTTAAAAACAATAAATCAGGAGAAGAGTCAATCATCGATTGTGACATTGTCTTATCTGCTGCAGGTGTAACACCTAATACAGAAAACATAGGACTGGAGATTCTAGGTATTAAAACTGAAAGAGGCCTTATTCAGGTTGATGAATTTTATCGAACCAATGTTCCAGGCATATACGCCATAGGAGATGTTACTCCTGGTCCTGCACTTGCACATATGGCATCCGCAGAAGGCATAGTCTGTGTTGAAAATATTAATGGACACAACCCACAGCCTATTGACTACAGCAACATCCCAGGATGTACGTATTGTAGTCCAGAAGTAGCAAGTGTGGGAATGACTGAAGTTGCTGCTAAAGAAGCAGGCCATGAAATCAAGGTGGGCAAATTTCCTTTTTCTGCAAGTGGTAAAGCAAGTGCTTCTGGTGCTAAGGAAGGATTCGTTAAGGTTATCTACGATGCTCAGTATGGAGAATTACTAGGTGCTCATATGATTGGTTCCAATGTTACCGAGATGATAGCTGAAATAGTTGCCGCGCGGGCATTAGAAACGACAGGTCATGAAATTCTAAAAGCGATCCATCCCCACCCTACTATGAGTGAGGCAGTAATGGAAGCTACAGCAGCAGCTTATGGTGAAGTAATTCACTTATAGGCGAAACTTAATTAGCTAGTTTAATTATTGAAGTTCAGGTAGGTAAGGGTTTTTACCTTTTAAAGGTCATAAACCTTAGAGGTATATCCTGCGAATATTCCAAGTCCATTTTCAATATTAGAATAGGGCTCACTCGGCGTACTGAGACTTGAATTAACTGTGTTCTGTAATAATATCAATTCTCTTCTTCTCTGATATTGATACATATCTTGACTTACTGAGGATAGTTTTAGCTTAGAATTCTGTAGATCAGGTTCTGGCAGTTCTTCTAATACATCGGGTAATTCGCCTGAGTCTCTATCTAGTTCTATAAAAGAAACAAGAGAAGTATTAAGGACCGCACCTTTAAAGTTTTTATCAGAAACGAATAATTTAGATTGTTTTCCTGAATTGCCTTCAATATAGCCTGTATTGCCATCTATGGTACTCAACCACTTCTTTATAGGGCTATTGATATATTCCCTCAGATTAGAACCATCTGGGACATTAGAGTCAAGAGATAAGATTTCATAGATATAGAAATTATCGTGATCATCGTTGTCTGTAATTTCGAAATCTACTTGTATGGCCTGATTGCCGTCATAAACTACTTTTTTAGAATTAGTCACTTGTGCATCTACCGGCATCGGAATATAAGTTCTTGCCGTTACGATTTCATGTTCTGGAATGTCGACACTGAGTTCATAGGTATGCCCCGGTAGTGGATATTTATTAAAAAGAATGTAATTTCCATCTGAGACGTAAGGCAATTGAAATGTAGCTTGCGTATAAATATTCTTAATTAAAACCTTAGCATTTTCTTCATACTGAGTAACATTAGATTCAAGGACATTCTTGCTATATGAAACATTAATCTTCCATGATAAATCTGGGCTAGGTGTTGCATTAACGACAACTTGAGGCTTAAAATCAGCATACTCTAAATCCAGGGTCTTCTCACAAGAAGAAACCAGCAGCCTGTGAGAAATATGATCTGATGAGGGAGTATCGGTGAGTAACGTGTGTGGTTATTGACGCTTTACCCTGTAGACTAGGTAGGGGAAAGCTATTTGCTCGATA
>CALIQO010000006.1 GCA_938044055.1 uncultured Saprospiraceae bacterium | reverse complement strand
GGGTGAGTGCGCCTATGCCATATTTTTTAGCCGTACGCATATCGTCCGCCCCGAAGGATGGTGCTAGATGTACTATCCCTGTACCATCTTGTGTAGACACGAAGTCTCCGATCAAAACCTTAAAAGCATCTCCTTCTTCTGGTTGTACATAAGGAAGAAGTTGGTGGTAACTGATGTGTTCAAGTTCTGAGCCTAGAAACTTTCCTGTTATCTTATAAGGGATAATTTTATCTTCTTTTGCATAAGCATTATAATCTGCTTCGGCTTGCTCAGGCTTAAACCACTTTCCGACTAGATCTTCTGCAAGTATTAAGTTGACGGGCAACTTAGTATATGGATTATAGGTAGCAATTCTAGTGTACGTAATTTTCTTACCTACAGCCAGAGCCGTATTAGAAGGAAGGGTCCATGGTGTTGTCGTCCATGCTATAAAGAAAACTCCTCCTGCTTCTATGCCATCGAATAACGAAGCTGATTGTTCATTTTTTATCACCTCAAATTGTGCAACTGCGCTGGTATCCTTTACATCGCGATAGCATCCTGGTTGGTTCAGTTCGTGAGAACTCAGTCCAGTACCAGCAGCTGGAGAATAGGGTTGTATTGTATAACCCTTATAGATAAGTCCTTTATTATATAACTCACTTAAAAGCCACCATACTGATTCTATGTAGTTATTCTCAAATGTGATGTATGGATCATCAAGGTCGACCCAGTATCCCATCTTCTTAGTGAGGTCATCCCAGATATCCTTATACCGCATCACTGTTTCTCGGCACTTACTGTTATACTCATCTACGGAAATCTTCTTCCCTATATCTTCCTTCGTAATTCCTAGTTCCTTTTCAACGCTAAGTTCTATAGGTAGACCATGCGTATCCCAGCCCCCTTTTCGCTCCACACGCTGACCCTTCATCGTGTGGTATCGACAGAAAATATCCTTTATGGTTCTAGCCATCACATGATGGATACCCGGTTTACCATTAGCAGAAGGAGGTCCTTCATAGAACACATAGGTGTTATCCGCTGGTCTTTCCTCTATACTCTTCTGAAATATATTTTCTGATTCCCAGAATTGTAATATGTCTTCATCGATCTGAGGAAGATTGAGTGATTTATACTCGTTGTATTTAGCCATAAGAAAAGATAAATTATCTGATCATGAAAATTAGTCGGCAAAAATAGGAAGAATTCACATAGGAAGTAATAATCCTATTAAAAGAGATTCTACTTGCAATAAATTCATAAGCTGTAACCTGTGTCTATATGCGGGTAGTCTAAATAACCTTTTTAGATGGATATACTGGATTCTGCTCTGGAGGGTGGTCATGCTATGATAAGGGCAGAATTATAAACAGGAGCGAACGTCTATCGCTTACTTACTCTAAGAGACTTCATCACTTTTCCATTCCCATCGAACAACCTTACGAGATAGAGGCCCTTTCTTAAGCTTTCTATGCTGTGTAGCTTACCGGGAGTATGGTTGAATGTCTTGATTTTCTTACCAGAGATATGGTAAAGGGCTATTTCCTTAACAGAAGCATCATTTCTTATCTGAAAGAAATCTGATGTGGGATTAGGAAAAAGGGATAATTCAGGATCTACACTTAGATTAAATGTAGAAGTAGATGATGTAACTGTAAAATTTTCAGAAGGAATACTTAACAGCAAGTCTGTTAATTCTGGATCATTATAGATTTCTAATGTAACAGATGTAGAAGCTTCTACTCCTTCAGAAAAAAGATAGATCTGAAGATCATCCTTAGCTTCTCCAGCAATCGTATTAGCAAGTTCTGGATTACTCTGATCTTCATTCTCTGCATAACACAATCTACTGTCGCAGATCTGGGTAAACCACTCTGCAGGAAATCCATCATCTTTTACGAACTTCCAGAAGTAGGTCACTTCTTCCGTACCCTTGTTTTCTATATCGAAATTATAGGTAATCTGCTCTGTCCCTGGATCACCTACTAGGTCTATTACTTCAGGATCAAACATCAGCTGACCAGCAGACAATGTCCAACAATAAAGAAAGCATGTAGTAAGTAAATATTTTATCATAAAATATGATTCCAAGGTTTCACTGTAAAAATAGGGTACAATTGTGTTAAGTTGTATGTTCAGACCGTTAAAATAATTTTAATAATCGCCTAGATGACACAATAAGGGTGTAATCCCTGATCGTTATAGGAGGTTTTCTAGAAGAATACCCCTATCGAACGCTCCCATCGAGATCGTCAGAATCAAGACAATGGGCTCAGATTATGAATATCTAAGAAAACCAAGTCATTCTCTTCTGCATTTTTATTTAGCTTTAGACATATTAATTTCTATACTGGAAAAACCAATTATGAATACCAAACATATTGCCATTATCGGGAATGGCATAAGTGGCGTGACAGCGGCTCGATTTATCAGGAAGCTCAGTGATCATAGAATAACTATTATTTCTTCTGAGACGCCCCATTTTTATTCTAGAACCGCACTGATGTATATCTACATGGGCCACATGCGGATG
>CALIQO010000005.1 GCA_938044055.1 uncultured Saprospiraceae bacterium | reverse complement strand
TTTCTTGATTAAAAAAATCTTTCTGCCACTGTCCTTTTAAATCTATGCTCTGTCCTTCCTTAATATATAAGGTAGGTTTCTCATAATCATAATTCTCAACCACATTGGGGAAGTTGAGGACGTCAGAGAATTTTTCCAATTTGTTCCTTCTGCTCATGGTGTAAAAATAGGGAAGACAACGTTTCTGCAATAACTTCTACTCAAAGAGATGGCTGTTTTTTTCAGGAAATAGCATTTAAGAGAACTTTAATAGGGCATATTGTATAAAATTGAGTGCATTACGTGGGCATAGTCCGTTATTTCAATGGCAATATTGTATATCTTTGCACCTCTTTAAAATAAAGATCAGTATGATAAGGAATTTAATTCTACTATATATATTACTTATTTCTGTGACAGCTATGAATGCTCAAGAATATAATTTCGGAGTAAGAGCTGGACAGAATTATTCTACCGTACTTGGTGACAATGAAGAAGGAGAGACTAAAGGTTACTCAAGTGGATTTCACTTCGGTATTAACTTTTACTACAATTTTACCGACAACTTTTCATTGCGTACAGAGCTTATGTACATCCAGAATGGTTTCTCGCAGGAATATAATGGAGAATCGTACTACTTGATAAGAAAATTCGATGGAGGACTTGTAGTTGAGAAAGGCGACATGGAGTTTAAAATGGATAATTCTAATGGATACTTCGGTATACCTATAACCGGCCACTACAGATTGAATAGAAGATGGGAAATATTCGGAGGCGGTTATTTTAATATCCTGATCAGCCCTACTGGAGCTGGAACAGTCCGTTTTGCTTCCTTAGAAAATCCTGATGAAATATTTTTTAGACAATCTTTAGATTACCGATACTATGGTGATGAAGCAGGTGAGATCGTAGTATCTGGATCAAGGCCTTTATTGATAAGAGTAGAGGGAGATATTGTACAGATTCCTAAGGTAGTAGGAGCATACTATCAGTTCTTAGAAAAAGAAGGAAGCGCCTTTAAGTCTATAGATATAGGACTGTCTGCAGGGATTTCCTATTACCTGAATCGTGGCTTCTATATAAGCCTAAAAGCGGACTATGGATTTCTGGACGTAACCAATAACCGCATGGATAGGTCATTCGTAGAGATTAACCTTGATGATTCATTTAAACTGAAAGAAGATAGAGATACCCATCTAGGAATCAATGTTTCTTTTGGGTTTAAGTTTTAAGATAGATTAGAATTACTCGTAACGCAGAGATTCTATAGGATCAAGCCTTGCCGCTTTAAGGGCAGGGTATAAGCCAGAAAGCACACCTACCACAATACATACTATAATACCTAGTAGCATCCAGTTCCATGGAATTAAGAATGAGCTCTTAAGGACCACTGATATTAAAAACCCTATTCCTATTCCGAATAAGATACCTACCAATCCACCTAGTAAGCAGATAACGACTGCTTCTGTAAGAAATTGAAACAATACGTTGAACTGTGTGGCCCCGAGGGCTTTTCTGACACCGATTTCTTTTGTTCTTTCTGTTACAGATACGAGCATAATATTCATCAATCCTATCGATGCTCCTAGTAAAGTAAGCATGGCAATTACCATAGTGGCTAAGCGCAGGGTAGCGGTCATTTCTCTCAATCTTTCAAGAATACTGTCGCTTTTCCTGATTCTGAAATCATTTTGATCAGTTGCTTTAAGACTGCGGACAATCCGCATCTTACCCATGGCTACTGAGATGGCATCTTCTACTTCAGTAGCATTGGTAACTGCAATGGTAAGATTGTAATTCTTCCGATTGGTACCATATATTTTTTTTGCGTTAAGCAGTGGAATAAAAACCCTACGATCATTACCGCCTCCAGATGAACTTCCTTTCTTATCTAGTGCCGCTATGACGCGATATTTACCATTGCCTATTGAAATATACTTGCCTATTGCAGACGCATGCTTGCCATCGAATAATTGATCAACTATATCGTTGCCTATAATGGCTTTATTCCCGCCTGATTCTACTTCTGTACGTGAGAAATTTCTTCCTTCTTTAAGCTCGTATGCCGAGACGAATAAATAGTTATCATCTATACCTACAACCCGGACAGTAGGATTGGTCTCTTCGTTTCCAGCTTTAATGGTTGCACTCCCAGTACAGAACATATCAACCGCTATTCTTGTGCCTGCCTGATCATATGATTCGCTGAATTCCATGGCTTGTCTAAATGAAATAGGATCTGCTCTTTTTCTTGTCTTTCCTCCTTGGTTGCTAGAAAGGGTTTCTCTTGATGGGGATATGTTAAATGAATTGGCCCCTAGTCTATTGAAATTGTTACTTAATGAAAAAAGCAAAGTATCAATTGCTGTTAATATACCTACAAGGCAAGTGATTCCTACGGCTACTATGAGAAGAGTCAAGACAGACCTCAGAAGGTTATCCTTAATTGACCCGAGGGCTACTCTTATATTTTCTAAAATATTCAATGGTGTCGAGATTTAGAAGTCCATAAAGATAGAAAAGTGATGACAAGCAGCTTGTTTTTTTAGACTAGTAGTCTAAAAGGTCGATGAATACCTATGTAAAAGCCCTTAAGATTCTGCTGTAGTTGGTTGTATAGGCCGTATTATATCTAAAATTTCATCTAGATGTTGCGGTGCAGATGCGACAATATTTTTACCATATAAGTAATCGTCTTCTCCTGAGAAATCTACGACTACTCCACCAGCTTCCTGGACAATGAGTGCTCCTGCCGCTACGTCCCATGGGTTTAATGAAGTTTCATAATATACCCCTAATCTTCCTGCCGCTACGAAACACAGATCTAGAGCGGCTGACCCTAGTCGACGCAAGCCCCTAGCTCGAGAGAGAATTTCATTAATAACTTGAAGGAATGCAGCCTTGTTATAGTTGTCGGAATAAGGAAATCCGGTAGCTACGAGAGCAGCGCTTAGTGGAGAGGTTAGATTTAGAGATATTTTATTTTTGTTGATGTAAGCACCGCTGCCTGAAATGGCATGAAAGATTTCTCCTTGCATGATGTTGCTTACAGCTCCTAGAATCATATTACCCTGATATTGCAATCCTACAGAACAAGAAAAATGTGGAATCCCATGAAGAAAATTAGTAGTTCCATCAAGTGGATCAATTATCCATGTATATTCTT
>CALIQO010000004.1 GCA_938044055.1 uncultured Saprospiraceae bacterium | reverse complement strand
GATTGCCGTTCGCAACATTATCAAATCCAAAGGTATTATCTTTCAATGCATAAAAGCCATTCGCAATATTATAGCTTCCAGAAATATTTGATAAGAGACTTTTAGTCCCTAGTGCAACATTACCCAAACCGGTCGTATTGCTAAATAGGGAAGAGTTACCCATGGCAATATTGTTGTAACCAGCTCTGTTGCTATGCAGGGCTTTAGCACCTAGTGCGATATTGTGCCCACCAGTTGTGTTAGAATATAGGGAAGAGTCACCTAAGGCAATATTATCCTCACCTGTACTCATCCCTGAAACTCCATACATCGCGTTATCCCCTATGGCGATGTTGTCACTTGCGTTTCCGTATAAAAGTGCTTCTTTTCCTAAGGCAACATTATTATTTCCAGTAGTATTAGCTGCCATGGCCTCCAATCCATTCGCAATATTATTACTTCCAGTGGTATTAGATTCCAGTGCGTTGATGCCATTCGCAATATTGTCATTTCCTGATATATTATACCTAAGTGCAAAAAGGCCATTCGCAATATTACCAAATCCAGACGTATTAGTTGCCAGTGCTTTAAAGCCATTCGCTATATTGTAAGATCCAAAGGTATTAGCTGCCAGTGCTTGATAGCCGTTCGCAATATTATTGCTTCCAGTGGTATTTGATAAAAGACTTTTAGCGCCTAGTGCGATATTACCCGAACCAATCGTATTGCTAAATAAGGAAGAGTCACCCATGGCAATATTGTTGTGAGCATCTGTGTTGCTATGCAGGGCTTTAGCGCCTAGTGCGATATTGTGCTCACCAGTTGTGTTAGAAAATAGGGAAGAGTCACCTAAGGCAATATTATCCTCACCTGTACTCATCCCTGAAACTCCATACATCGCGTTATCCCCTATGGCGATGTTGTCACTTGCGGTAGCATGATAAAGTGATCTCCCTCCTATCGCTGTATTATTTATTCCTACTGTGTTAGAATATAATGCTCGAAACCCTAAAGCATGATTGTGATCTCCTTCGGTATTGTTGAAAAGTGCTTGGCTTCCTTGAGCATTGTTGAAAGAACCCGTTGTATTGTTTGGTAAAGTCACATTTCCCATGGCGATATTTCCAGTTCCATTTACATTCTGAAAAAGTGTACGAAGACCCAACGCAATATTGTTATTACCAGAAGTATTGTCTTGGAGTACTTGATGACCGATAGCCACATTGTAGTCTCCGCTCGTATTCGAGAACAAACTATTCTCTCCGAGTGCTATGTTGTAATTGTTGTTAAGAAATTCCATTCTACTTCTTCCGATTGAATCGCCTTCAATGAGAATGCTTTCTCTACCCGCTAGTGACATCCTTATCTTGTCTTCATCTAGAGATTTTTCTACTTGAATCTTAGTGTCTCCATCCGCATCTGCCAGACTGCTCTGTACGACAGAACCTAGCAATTGCCATTTACTCCCATTGTAAAAGTAGAAGCCGTTGTCAGCTGGTCGAAATACCATCAATCCAGTAGCAGGGTTCAGCACCGCTGAAGTATCTAGCCGTGGAATCAGTAATCCCTTGTTTGTAGATGTAATGTCTAGGGCGGAACTAGGATCTGGTGTATCGTTATTGATGCCTACTTGAGCTTGTCCCCTGGAGAAAAATGTAAACAGGGCTATACCTATGAATATTATTTTAATGTTTTTCATAATTTTTTGTTTTTCCCTATTATTTATTGGGCTTTTAAAATCTCTTTTAAAATTTGCTTCTTAACACGAGATACTTGAGCAGTTTTAGAAGATTCCATGGTTACCTGGGATTCTTTGGGACGATATTCCTTCATGTAGTTTAAGTTTATCACATACGAATTATGGATTCTTAAAAAGCATGCTCCCAGAGATGTTGATATATACTTAAGTGTTTTAGATACCAGCAAGGTAGTTGCATCCGTAAAATGTATAATGCTGTAACCTCCTGAAGCTTCAATGAATTCGATTTTATCGGTAGGTATTATACGCGTACAATCCACAGAATGTACCACTAGTTTATTTATATCCGTAAATGAAAAATTTCTGGGTGCTAAGTCTCTATGGTGTCGAACCAAAGTCTTTATTTTCAGAGGTGCCATTTATTGTATTGAATGGGTCATTTAATAAAACAAAAATAATGGCTTGATACATACGAAGGACTACCCAATCATGTAGTAGCGTTAAAAAAAACACATCTGATTATTGACTTATAAGATGCGAGGTAATCTGTTGTACATAATGACTGATTTGTAGTTGAAGAATATTTCCACCTTGTGTATGAGCTTATTTCTGTTCCAGAGTCCGAATATGGTTTTTGGTTTTACCTCCATATGATTTTAGACGGAACTGGGATATGGCACCCCATCAAGACCACGTTTTAATTATGTGATTTTATGCATTAATAAGAATGTGTACAAGGAGTTCGGCAGTATTGGAATTGGGTGTTGTGTAAAGAGCAATAGAGTCCAGAAACCCTACTGAAATAATTGGTGTTCTAAGGAGCTAGATTGTAAGTAGGTAATCATACACCAAAATACTTAAAGGAAGCATCTAGTTTCTTGGATTCAATTTTTGGAACATATAACAATATTTACTGTAAATATCCATTCTAGGAATTTCGAGAGGCTGTCTTAATATATTAATTGGAATTTTCAGTTTGGAAATATAAGAAGTGGCTTGATAAACTATATAAAATGAAAGAAAACAAGTGTTTATGGATTGTAACATTCGTTCTGTTTAGTGGAACACACTTGTTCTCTCAGCAAGTAACAGATTCTCTTTATCATCCTGAAATAAGTGATAAAGCATATCCGAATCAAGATGGAACAATTGTTTACATTGACGAAGGCCATAATAATTTTCATACAAGAGAAGGAAGATACATGTCCTTTACAAGGGTACTAGAGTTAGATGGCTACCAAGTAAAATCATACGATAGTGTTTTTAATGATGAAGGACTTAATGAAGTCTCAATAATTGTTGTTGCTAATGCCTTGCCTGATTCAATAGGTAGGCCTATAACTATCCCGACAGCAAGTGCATTTACAAAAGATGAAATAGGTAGCTTGAAACGATGGGTTGAAAACGGAGGTAGTTTATATCTTATAGCAGACCATATGCCATTTGCGGGAGCAGCTGCCGCCTTGGCAGAAGAATTTGGTTTTGAATTTTATGACAGTTTTGTCATGTACAATTTTGAAGAAGGAATAATTGATTTTACCACGAAAGACGGATCGTTAAGTGATGGTATTATTACGAATGGCAGGAATCTAAAGGAAGAAGTAAATCAAGTAAGAACCTATGCAGGTCAGGGTTTGGCAATTCCTGAAAATGCACAATCGATATTAAATCTAGATGAATCTCAGACGGTTTTTCTTGTAGATACTATGTGGGTGTTTAATGATGATATAGAGCAATTTCCAGCCAGAAACTTATCTCAAGGAGCTGTAATGAATTTTGAAAAGGGGAAAATTGCAGTTTTCGGTGAGGCTGCAATGTTCAGCGCTCAAATAGCAGGAGCAGATAGAAGAAAAGTAGGAATGAACACCCCAGAAGCGGAAGAAAACTATCAGTTATTGTTAAACATAGTTCATTGGTTAGATGATAGATTATAAACCCTACTTTGTAGTTAATTACGGTTATCTATAATCCGTCTGAGCTTACCACCTTGACTTCGCGGAATGGTGTCAGGAGGTTTAATTTCCACCACCATGGAAAGACCTAGGCTATCCTTGATTTTAAATCTAAGTTCTGCGGCTATTTCTGGATTGGTAGGATCGACTCCTTTACATATTTCAACTTCTACTGTGACCTTATCCATGTTGTCCTTTTTCTCCACGAGCAATCTATAGTTAGGACTTAAGCTTTCCATCTGGTGGATGATTTCTTCTACTTGCGTATGAAATAGATTTACTCCTCTTATGATAAGCATATCATCAGCTCGACCTTTTATGGCCGACATTTTTATATGGGTGCGCTTGGCGTTTTTGTCGTATTCAATAGAGCATATATCATTCGTCCAGTAACGAAGTAGGGGAAATGCTTCTTTGGTTAAGGTGGTAAAAACCAATACGCCTTCAAGGCCATAAGGCAATACTTCTCCTGTTTCTTTATCCACTACTTCTGGATAAAAATGATCTTCCCAGATATAACTGCCAGTACCTTTTTCTTCGAAGTCTTCCTGCGATACGCCAGGACCTATAATTTCACTTAAGCCATAAATATTAGTAGCTGTGACATTCAAGCCTGATTCTACTTGTTCTCTGATAGCTTCTGTCCAGGGTTCGGCTCCTAAGATGGCATACTTTACAGCTAAGTCCTTGGTGTCGATGTTCCGCTTGGCACATTCATCCGAAAGGGTTTGTGCATAAGAAGGGGTACAACAGATAACTTCTGGTCGGAAATCTTGCAGAATGGTTAGTTGTCGTTCAGTCATGCCTCCAGAAACAGGGATGACCGCCATCCCTAATTTAGTAGCGCCACCATGCATGCCTAGTCCACCAGTAAAGAGTCCGTAGCCATAAGCATTGTGTAATCTCATTCCTGGTTGTGCCCCTGCACAGACCAATGACCTTGCAACGACTTCATCAAATACATCTAAATCGTTTCTCGTATAACCAACCACAGTAGGTTTCCCAGTAGTGCCGCTGGAAGCATG
>CALIQO010000003.1 GCA_938044055.1 uncultured Saprospiraceae bacterium | reverse complement strand
CATAGTTGTGTTCTATATGGAAGTGTGTGTATAGAGCTGGTGCTAGAAAAAGGTGAGAAAGATACTTGTTGAAAGCAGAATTTCTGTGTCCAATTTCATGTCCTATGTTTAATCCACAAGTACCGATGACTATCCCAGTAGATAGGATTGATCCTACTACTTCATAGGTAGCCATCGGTATTGTTTCAAGTGTATAAATAAAGATAGATAGTGTTGCTATAAGGATGGGGAAATTCAGATAAAGAAGCCAATCAAAAAATGTATTGGCCATAGCCGAACTTCTTCTTTCGTCGGATAAATTTTCACTCGAATTGGGTCCAATAATATCGATTATAGGAACTAATCCAAAAATGAAGATTACATTAGCGAATGTAAATAAGCCTCCCATCTGTATGCCCACAATGGCAACAAGCGGGTTGATATAAGCAGATAGGTATTTTAAATTACGCATGATGTTCGAACTATTCATTCAAATATAGTTCGATTAATTTATTTTTAATAATCCTATGGGAAGAAAATCTAAGGACAGACCGAGAAAACCAAGAACAGAGAAAACGGAAGCGTGGATGTGGACCTTACTTCCTAAGGTGCAAGATATAGACTTAGACAAGTTGACAATGGATGAACTATCTGCCTATATAGGCAAGAGTAAGTCTACCATATATGAGTATTTTCAGACGAAAGAGGAGATTCTATTATACTTGGCTCAAGTTGTTATGGAACCACTTGCTGAAGAACTTTTTAATTCTAGCAATAAAGGATCAAGCTCTAAAGACGAGTACATCCATGTTATAGAAGTCCTAGGAAGAGGATTAGCAGGCGTGTCTACTCACTTGCTCGAACAGATGAAAGGAAACTTCCCCACGGTCTGGATGGCAATCGACAACTTTATCATCCTTGTGCTTGATAAAATATCCAAGATCTATAAATCCGGAATGAATGCAGGTGAATTCCAGAAATACAACATAGACCTATTGCTCGCGCTGGATAGACACTTTGTTTCATCTATCATCACGCATGCTAGCGACAGCATACCTTACGAGCAAGTAAATCTTCTCATTGAAGAATATCTAAACTTAAGGTTAGGCGGATTGAAAAAGACTTAATTAGTCTTCTTCATACTGTACGGTACTTCCACTTATAATGTCTGATAAGAAAATTGCATTGGCAAGTAATTTATTGCCTCCCCACCAGTAACCTCTGAAGTTGACATTATCCTGAAAAGCAATGATTCTTCCACTTCCTTTTCCATGTACTGTAAGGGATGCAGCGCCTCCAGCTGTTGCACTTAGGCCTCTAGGCATATAACCCGATTGCAGCGGGTTATTACTATACTTTATAGGGGTAGCATATGCATTACTCGGAGGTTCGTAAAAACTGGTTCCTCTTCTGAACATGGATATCTTATCTGATGTATATCCATACAACAGTGGATGACTTAAATCGACATCTGCAGAGAATATAGATCCACCTACAACCCTTGCGCCAGATGCACTGCCAGCACCACTGTACGCACTGCTTTTAGCACCTTCCGTTTTCTTTCCTGTTTTCCTTTTTAAGGAAATCAACTTCTGCGATGTAGCCCAGTTGATGGCCCTTCGGAATAGAATAAGATCGCCTCCTCTTTCTACCCAGGACGAAATGGCTTTAACATCAGAATCTCCTAAGTTTCTATAGGAGCCATCGGCCATAATGATGGTATTGTATCTATCGATCCTTCTCGGAGAAAAATCATGAACATCAATCTTGCTAAGTGGAATTCCATATCGCGTGTCTAGTAAGTGCCATATCTCTCCAGCATCATAACTATTGACTCCATCACCGACAACCATCATAACTTTAGGCATGTCAAGCGTAATGGCATCTGGGTTTCCTACTGTCATATTATTTAATCCATTGCCTGTGCTCAATCCTACGAAGTGAATAGGGTATTGTGTAGCCAGATCTGATAGGAATCTTGAGATCTCAGCCGCACCCATATTCTGATTCTGAATGGGTATTATCATTGTGCCAGGATGGAAAGTTGTGGTACCACCTGCGCTCGGAATCTTGAGTGTACTGGTTAGGCACTTCGTACGCAAGCCTGCCTTCTGTATTGCATACAATGCAGTCGGAGCGAAATAGTCTGTCCATGCAAATGCATAGGCATATGGAGCATCTACTTTATCCACCATTCCCGTATTGTTAAGGGTTACTGAACCTCCTGTATCCATCATCTTGCTCAACTCAGCACCATTGAGGGCATCGTATTGCAAGTTAAAAGCAAGAGGCATCGTCCATGCAGAAACATCGTAGAATAAACTGTCTCTATATTCGGTTACATTTTCGAAAATGGTTTTTATCAATTTATATTGGTATTGATCTGTCGGTATTACATAACTATTATCAGCTGAATAGCTATGCCCTTTAACAGAGCCGTCTGATTTTATAGGATAGACATCTATGTCGTGGCTCTTGATGATTTCGACATATCTATTGAGCTTAGATCTATCCTTGTCTGAAAAAATATATCCTTTGATGGATGATTTTCCTGCTGCAGCTTTTGCGTCCTTGTAGAACCTTTTTTTGTATTCCAGCATTTTCTTTCTCATCTGAAAAGCAGCTTCATGGGTAGAAAGAGAAGTTACAACTTGATTTCTTATGGTAAATGGAAAGGTCAACAATCCATTGGCGCTTTCCTGGATATGTCCTCTCGAGCTTGCCTGCTCGAAAAGAATGCCTACTGCACCATTGACATCGGGATAAGTAGATCCCTTCCCATAATAATAATCGTCGAATCGAGACTTAGTGTAATAAAGCGAACCTATATTGTCTAGAGCTGCTGCGTGGTATGTGCCTATCTCTTCTGTAAGATCTTGGTTTTCTTGAGGCGTATTGGGATTGGTTCTTGAGGGTACTCCTGGTTGAAAAAAGAATGTAGAGTTGGTCCCCATCTCATGGTGATCTGTAAGAATCTCTGGTTTCCACTCATGGAAGGTTTTAATCCTCCCCTGAGATTCTGGATGGGTTAGGAGTAACCAGTCTCGATTTAAATCAAACCAATAATGGTTGGTTCGACCGCGAGGCCATTCTTCTGTATATTCTCTATCGCTAGGATCGCTTACGAGATTCTTGCTTTTATGCATATTGACCCAAGAAGAAAATCTGTGCAGACCGTCTGGATTGTAGTTAGGGTCAATCATAACAATCATATCTTTTAATCGAGCATCAATGTCATCACTCTGTCCTGCTACAAGATAGTAAGCATATAAAAGAGAAGCATTGGCACCGGAAGGTTCGTTGCCATGGATACTATAACCTTGATAGACTACCGTAGGCATATTATCTATATCAACGCTATTGCTGTTCTCCGGATCACATAATTTTCTGTGCTCTGCCTTGATCTGATCCAGTCTTTCATGGTTGTCAGGATCTGTTATTGTTAGGTAGATGAGGGGTCTATTCTCATGGCTGCGTGCGTATTCTGTAAGGGTAACACGATCAGAACTTGCAGCAAGTGTTTTCATATAATGATACAATTGATCATGACTCACATGCCATTCTCCTATCTGGTATCCTAGGAATGATTCTGGTGTAGGAATTTCCGGATTATAGGAAATATCGGGAAGGTAGTAGGTAAGGTCTTTTTTCTGTGCCTCTACTTCGGAAGGAGCCCAGAAAACAAGAAAAAAACAAGTTATTGTGAAGAAGGATAGGAAATGTGGTCGTCGATTCATTATTATTCAATTATTTTTGGATTTGAAAGGTACCATTATGTTCCAATATATTATTCTTGTTGTTGCAGCAATTTTTGCTGTTTTCTTGGTTTTTAATCTTTACTTCAGGCTAAAGCTGCTCAAGCTGTATAGATTGTTGATGAAAGAAGAAGTCGAATTTCCGACTTCATATCTCTTAAAGCCAGATCTTTTAAAGAAAGAAATAGTTCCGAAATATCCACATATGGAGAAGGAGATTATGAGTTTTTCAAAGCACATGCGGAGATCCCTTCTGGTAGCATTTGTGGTATTCGTGTTGGCCCTTATTATGGGCTACATTCTGATTAAGAACCGATAATGGAAAAAATAAAAATAGGTTTATGTGGTGTAGGACATTTGGGGAAGATACACCTTAAGTGTCTGGGTGAAACACCTTTTGAGATAGTG
>CALIQO010000002.1 GCA_938044055.1 uncultured Saprospiraceae bacterium | reverse complement strand
ACGGTGAAGTCGTAGTCATCGATGTAGACATGGACGGATTCAATTCCGATGATGATTGTGATGATACAGACCCCAACATAAATCCAGATGCTGAAGACATCCCCAATAACAACATCGATGAAGATTGCGACGGCATGGATGCGACGTCTTCCTACCAGAAGATACTAGAACAAGGCATCAAAATAGGTCCCAACCCCATGTATGATATTCTAACTATAGAAAGTGCATTGTCTACTGATATGTCTGTAGTAGTTAGAAACATAAATGGAGAAGTGATGTATACAAATAAGATAAGGAGTACCATTAAAACAATTAATGTTTCGATGTGGCCAGCAGGATCCTATATACTTTCAATAAAGAATACTGAAGGTATAACAATAGGAAGTCTAAGATTGATTAAGCTTTAAGCCTAGGTTAGTAGATTAAATATCAGAAATAATATTTAAAAATTCTGCTGTTATCATAGCTGTTGCGCCCCACAATTTATTGCCATATAAATCATAGTAGGGCACATCCATGGTGTTTCCATTAAAGATCTTGACAGATCCATTCATTACCCTTTTCTCTTCTCTTAAATCTTCTAGTGGAATCATTATAACTTCTTTTACCTCTGATTCTTGAAGCCGCAATTTAGTATCTGACGTAAGGTATCCTACGTATGGATAGACTTGAAAATTAGAGACATAAACATATAATGGACTCAGCTCACCGATAACTTTAATCTTCTCAGGTGCAATTCCTATTTCCTCATAGGTTTCTCTGATTGCACAGGCTTCATATGATTCATCGATTTCTTCCATTTTTCCTCCTGGCAATGAAATCTGTCCTGCATGTTTGTCTGTTGGATTATCGTCTGCTCTCTTGATATAAATAACATTCCATCTTCCTTCAACTGGAACCAGCAACAACATAACACTGGCCACAGATGCGGAATCACTTGGTTTAAGATACAACTTACTTTCTACAGGAGACATGACACCTTGGGCAGACATCCCAGGTTTTTCTTCTGATAACTTTATTTCTATCTGATCTATGATTGATTTATCCACAGTCTCATAACAGTATTGTTATGGAAAGGTTCTTACTGGACTTCATCACCTCTGATAATCCTAAACCGCTTTCTAGCTTCAACAGAAAAAGTACTGCTTGAGAATTCTAAGAATAGCTTTTCATATAATTTCTGAGCGTTTTCTAGATCCTTAAGTTGATAGTGATACATCTCTGCAAGTTCCATAAGTGCGTTGTCACATCTTATTTCTTCTTTATGGTTCTCTATGATCAACTTGTAAGTTTCTATAGCTAATTCTGTTTCCTCGGTTCTCTTGTATATCTGTGCTCTTAAGTAAAGCAGATCATCTTTCAATCCATGCTCTGGAAACTGATCTTCTATTGCTTTTAATTGTATATGCGCATCGTCATACTTATTCTGATACATCAAGAGTTCTGCTTCGGCATACATTTTTAGAGGTACATCTGTTGTATCTAGCCCTAGGTTATCAAGAATAAAAATAGATCTATCAATGGCGTCATTAGAGATAAGTTTAGTGGTTGCAGACTTCAATATTTTAAATTGTTGTTGCGACCACTCAAAGTCACCATTGTAATAAGATAATAGTGCATTCCTATACCTTGCTCTCTCCCCTAGTATCCCTTCTTTAAAGGTTTTATCGACCTGGCTGTAAAGCAAGGTAGCCTCCCAGATGTTGTCATCAATCAGATAGTAATTACCTAAGTCTAATTTTATGTTTCCGATTATCTCCTTCTTCAAGCCTCGCTGGGTTCGCATCTCTTCAAGAAGAGCAATTGCTTTCTTTATATTTCCCAGATACAATGCTTGAAACTTAGCATATTCTATCACAAGAAATACAGTCTGTGTGTTCTTCCCAAATTCTTCTAGGAATCCTTCGTATTCATTTTCAAGATTGGTGAGTTCTTCTTGCGTATGCTGGAAGTTTTCAGTTACCTTCTTCCGCTTACAATCCAGCATTTCAAGCTTAGAAGTTATATAGAATCTTGTATTGGGTCCTTTCGTATCAATAATATATTGATACGCAGATATGGCTCCATCATACGCCTTGGCATTCTGAGCTATAGAAGCCAGCTCATAAACCCTAGATCCATTCTCATCGAGCTTCCGATCAAGCGCTCTTGCTTGTCTTAATGCTTTTTTATAATCCTTCTGCTGGACATAGAGCCATTGTAGCAATTCTGGATAAGCAATCTCATCCGGATACTCCTGCACCATAGTAAATATTTCTTCCTGCAGCAGTGGGTATTGTTCTTTATCTACATATCGCTGGAAAACATTTTTAAGAGAATTAACCCGATTAGGGGATAATATAGCACTCAATAGATAGTATTGAATCATCTTCTGAGGCTCCCCTTTTCTTCTGTATAAATCACCCAACTGATAAGCAAATACATTTTTATTGTCCAGTTTTTCTGAACCCTCCTCGTATACTTCAATAGCTAGGTCATACTTAGCCAAGGATAAAAATGCACTGGCTAATCTAGAAATGGAACCTTTGTTTTTACTTACCCTCTTTATCGCCTTTCTATATTGCTCATCTGCCTCTTCTGTTTTAAATTGCTTTTCATACAGATTGCCGTAATTGACATAGAGTTGTGCATCCTTAGGTCTAGCTTTTATTTCTTGCTTGAGAACTGATTCTGCTTCTTCAAATTTCTCAATAGCCAACATCGACTCTAGATAACGGCTGAAATAATAATCATTGCGCCGATTTTCCTTGTAGAGATCTTTATACAACAACGATGATTTCTCGTACTCTCCATTCCTGAAATACTGGTCGGCTAGTTTAGATTTCTGAGCCCATATTGACGGCATCAGAAATGCACATATACTTACTACTAAACCTATTCTTTTAATCATCTGCACAATTTATTATCTACTTAACTAACGGAAGAATATCCATAATAGTTATTGCATGGATATAAATATAACCGCTTCATGCAAAGAGCGTTACACTCCACCGTCTAGAAAAGAGTTTTTTAACATCCTTTCATATGAAATGGCCATAATATAGGTCCAAAGGACGCACATCTCTATCTATGTGGTTCTAATTTAAACTTAATCGGCAAGGAATATAATACCTTTACCGGTATGCCTCTCTGTCTTCCCGGAACCCATGGCCCATAGGTACTTATCACACTTTTTACGGCTCTAAGGGAAGCTTCTCCGCAACCTGATCCTATATCTCTTACTAGCTTAAGGTTGTGGATGCTTCCATCTTTATGTATTTCAAACTGAACAATACACATTCCTTCTAATCCCATATCTATAGCAAGAGGTGGGTATCTCAATTTCTTATATAGTAGATCTATCAACTTCTCTTGCCCACACTTCATTTTATCATCATGATCACCATCCATTTCTTCACATGCAGGGAATCTAGGCATCTTTTCAGAAATCCCTACCATGTCTACAGCTTGTTCTTCTTTTCTGTGGTTTACAATAGGTGCTTTTTCTTCTTTAGAAACTACGACCTCTTGTGGCTCCTCTATTGCTGCATCTTCTGTAATGTCTTGATCAGAAAACAAGTAGTCTTCCTCATCCTGTGGATCAATTACTTCCTCAATCTTTATAGAAGGAGGTGGCGGCGGCGGCGGTTTAGAAAAAAAATGAGTCGGAGGAATCTGAATATCTTCTATATATTCTGGAATCTCTGAATATCCTTCTTTGCTGAAGCCCTCATTACTTGTCCAAGAAAATATAATAATTACAGCACCTATGGAGCAAGCTAGACTGCCCTGGAAGGTAGATTGCCGATACACATTCCACTGTGATTTTAATAGTGTACTTCTATTTCTCTTAGACACAGAATTAAATAAAATCTTCTGCAATTGATGTCGCATTATATAAGAAACAACAATTACGGATATCCCTAGTAGACATAGTAGTGTAAGGATATCCGTGCTTGAAAGTGAAATCGTGGTATTCATATCATCTTAATTTTAGCAGTGATTTTATAAGATGGAAGGCTTCCTACCTTATAGATGATATTCTAAGCGATACCGGTGTGAACTATTCGGTTTTATTTCGCAAGATTCTATCCTCCACTTGTCTTTGTTTCGGTAGAATTCTGAGATTGGAAAGGGACATAAAAAAAGGTGAACGAAAATCGTTCACCTTTCTTAATAATTAATATAATCTCTTAAGCTATCATTCTAGCCTTCTAATCTAAATCTTACGGGAAGCGTATATAAAACCTTTACAGGTCTTCCTCTCTGCATACCTGGCGTCCACTTCTCAGACATATTGTTCATAGAAGTTACGACCTTAGTTGATGCATCTCCACATCCTGCCCCGATATCTCTTACTAGATTGATATCAGATACGGAACCGTCTCTATCGACAACGAACTGTACCACGCACATTCCTTCTACCCCATTCTCTCTTGCTATGGCAGGATATTTCAAGTTTCTGTAGATGTACTGGAGCATCTTCTGCTTAGCACAATCTTCCTTTTCCTTATTACTTCCTTCCATATTCTCACAACCTGGAAATCTAGGCATCTGCTCTGCAGTGGTAAAGATTTCATCCGCTGGTGGCGGTGGTGGTGGTGGTGGTGGCGGTGGTGGAGGCGGTGCTTTTTCTTCGATGACCGGTTCTGGCTCATCTATGATGGTCTCTTCTTGGACATCTTGATCCTCAAAGATAGGTTCATCTTCTTCTTCAATTTCTTCTTCCGGTACCTC
>CALIQO010000001.1 GCA_938044055.1 uncultured Saprospiraceae bacterium | reverse complement strand
TGTAACTATGAATTCCTCAAAAGTTGGTTCCGGTTCTTCCTCTCCACAGCTCTGCGTAGTGAAAGCAATAAAAATTAATGCGATGGCTAATGTGGGATAATTACTAAGGGTGTCCCTTAAATTGAATAAAGACAATCTCATAATTAATGTTTTAAGTAGTTATCAGTAAAAACAATAGAATGTTAAATTCTAATTCAAAATAATAAAAAAAGGACAACACAATGAAGCGCTGCCCTTTTTAATTGCTTTATCTGTCGATTAATATCTATAATATTCTGGCTTAAATGGGCCTTCCTTTTTAACGCCTATATACTTAGCTTGCTCCGTAGAAAGTTCTTCTAGTTCCACACCTATCTTAGCCAGGTGTAGTCTAGCTACTTTTTCATCTAAGTGCTTAGGAAGCATATAAACCTTGTTTTCATACTTGTCCGTATTCTCCCATAGTTCTAACTGAGCAAGAACTTGATTTGTAAATGAATTAGACATTACAAAAGATGGATGACCGGTTGCACATCCTAGATTTACTAGTCTACCTTCTGCAAGAACCAGTAAATCCTTACCATCGATGGTATACTTATCAACCTGAGGCTTGATTTCAATTTTAGAATCGCCATGATTTTCATTCAACCATGCCATATCGATTTCATTATCGAAGTGTCCGATATTACATACAATTGTCTTATCCTTCATCATCTTAAAGTGTTTTTCACCGATGATGTTAAAGTTTCCTGTTGCCGTTACAACGATATTGGCCTGTGGAATGGCATTCTCCATTTTAAGAACAGCGAATCCATCCATTGCTGCTTGAAGTGCGCATATAGGATCAATTTCTGTTACGATAACCCTAGCTCCAGCCCCACGTAATGAAGCAGCAGAACCTTTCCCCACATCTCCGTAACCAGCAACAACAGCTACTTTACCAGCCATCATCACATCTGTTGCTCTTCTAATGGCATCTACAAGAGATTCTTTACAACCATACTTGTTATCGAATTTAGACTTCGTAACTGAATCATTGATATTAATAGCAGGAAGGGTAAGTGTTCCGTTAACTTGTCTTTCATATAACCTATGAACACCAGTTGTGGTTTCTTCTGAAATACCTTTAATAGACGCAACCATTTCAGGGAATCCGTCTAAAACCATATTAGTCAAGTCACCTCCATCATCTAGAATCATATTTAAAGGTTGACCACTAGGGAAGGCAGTTAGTGTCTGTTCAATGCACCAATCGAATTCTTCTTCATTCATACCTTTCCAAGCGAAAACAGGTACGCCTGTTGCTGCAATTGCTGCTGCGGCCTGATCTTGAGTTGAAAAAATATTACAACTTGACCAAGTTACTTCCGCGCCTAACTCTACCAATGTTTCGATAAGAACAGCAGTCTGTATAGTCATATGTAGACAACCTGCAATTCTTGCACCTTTTAGAGGCTTACTCTCCCCGAATTCCTCTCTAAGGGCCATCAACCCTGGCATTTCAGCTTCTGCAAGCTCTATTTCTTTTCTTCCCCAATCGGCAAGATTTATATCTTTTACTTTATAATTATTCGTTTCTACCATTTTTATAATATTATCCTTTGAAAAGTTTATGATTTCAGGCTGCAAAGATAGCTTTTTATCTTTATTCTACTGGCTTAAAGCAGAACAGTTTAGGTAAGAATTATGTTTATATTTCTGGTATAGATTATGTATTATATCTTACCTGATTTATTAAGATTTAAGTTAACATATCCGGCTGCGAAATAAACAAAGGTAATTTGTACATTTGTAGCCCATTGTTTAATCCATAAAAAACGACTATGGCTTTTGATATTGAAATGTTGCGAAAGCATTATGAAACTTACGCTGAAAAGGTAGATGCTGCTAAAAAAGAATTAGGAAGACCCTTATCGATGGCTGAGAAGATTCTATATGCTCACCTTCATCCGGATTCTCCCCTTAAGAATTATGAAAGAGGAAAAGACTATGTGTTCTTTAATCCCGATAGAGTAGCCATGCAGGATGCAACAGCGCAGATGGCATTGTTGCAGTTTATGATGGCTGGAAAAAGTAAGGTAGCAGTTCCGAGTACAGTTCATTGTGATCACCTCATCCAAGCTAAAGTGGAAGCAGCCGCTGATCTTAAAGGTGCACTTGATATCAATTCAGAAGTTTATGATTTTCTAGAATCTGTATCCGATAAGTATGGAATAGGATTCTGGAAGCCAGGTGCAGGAATCATACATCAAGTGGTTCTTGAAAATTATGCCTTCCCTGGTGGGATGATGATAGGTACCGATTCTCATACGGTTAATGCAGGTGGTCTAGGTATGGTTGCCATCGGAGTAGGTGGAGCAGATGCAGTGGATGTCATGGCAGGAATGGCATGGGAATTAAAGATGCCTAAGTTGATAGGTGTAAAACTCACCGGCTCACTGAATGGCTGGACTTCAGCGAAAGATGTAATTCTAAAAGTAGCAGGTATTGTTTCTGCTAAAGGAGGCACTGGATGTATTGTAGAATATTTCGGAGAAGGAGCAGACAGCATGTCATGTACGGGTAAAGGAACCATCTGTAATATGGGAGCAGAGATAGGGGCAACAACATCTACTTTTAGTTACGATGATTCAATGTCTAGATACTTAAGAGCTACTGGAAGAGCGGAAGTTGCTGATCTTGCAGATACCATGGTTCCTTACTTAAGAGGAGATGAAGAAGTATATGCGGAACCTGAAAAATACTTTGACCAGTTGATAGAAATAGATCTATCCACTCTAGAGCCGCTGGTTAATGGTCCTTTTACGCCAGATCTAGCTACACCTATAAGCCAGCTTGCAGAAGCGGCAGAAAAAAATGGCTGGCCTACAGATTTAGAATATTGCTTGATAGGATCTTGTACGAATTCTTCTTACGAGGATATCGCACGATCGGCATCTATCGTAGAGCAAGCACTGGAACATGGAATTAAGCCAGGGTCGCAATTGACAATTACGCCAGGATCAGAGCAAGTAAGATATACGATTGAAAGAGATGGTATGATTGAGACTTTTGAGAAGCTAGGTGCTCAAGTATTTGCCAATGCTTGTGGACCATGCATCGGACAGTGGGATAGAGCAGGGGCAGATAAGAAAGAAAAGAACAGCATCTTACACTCATTTAACAGAAACTTCTCTAAGCGTGCCGATGGAAACCCCAATACGCATGCTTTCGTAGCTTCTCCAGAATTGGTGACAGCCATTGCCTTAAGTGGAAAACTGGGTTTCAACCCACTGACTGATACACTGACTAACGATAAAGGAGAACAAATAAAATTGAATCCACCGAAAGGGGATGAATTGCCTTCTAGGGGCTTCGATGTAGAAGATGCTGGATACAATGAACCGGCTGAAGATGGAAGCGGAATTAATGTTACAGTAAACCCAGAAAGCAACAGATTGCAATTGCTGACTCCATTCGTTCCGATAACGAAGGATGATGTAACAGATATGCGTGTCCTTATCAAGGTAAAAGGAAAGTGTACAACGGATCATATATCCATGGCTGGACCATGGCTTAAATACCGTGGGCACTTAGAGAATATCTCTAACAATTGCTACACTGGAGCCATTAACTTTTTTAATGATAGAGCGAATCATGTATTAAATTATGTAAACAATGATTACATGGTTGTTCCCGATAGCGCAAGAACTTATCAAGCAAAAGGAATAGGTACCGTAGTATTCGGAGAAGAGAACTTAGGAGAAGGATCTTCTCGTGAGCATGCAGCTATGGAGCCTCGGTATCTAGGAGTACATGCAGTGATTGTAAAATCATTTGCCCGTATCCATGAGACGAACCTTAAGAAACAAGGTATGCTCGCATTGACATTTGTCAATAAGGATGATTTCAACCTTGTAAGACAAGATGATGTAGTCACTGTAAAGGGCTTCGAGGAGATGGCTGCAGGAAAGAACTTGGTAATCAGACTAGACCATCACGATGGTACCAACGATGAATTCGAAGTAGCGCATACCTATAATCAGGCTCAGATCGACTGGGTAAGATCAGGCTCTGCCTTGAATAAAATCAGAGAAGAATTAAAAAATGTGTAAGCATATTTTTAATAAGTTATAATATTGGAATCCTGACAGTCATTTTTGTCGGGATTCTTTTTTTATTCGATATCGGAAAGGAAACTACTTATCTTTGCCGTATGATGAATAAATTCTGGTTTTTAGTTTTAGTCATACCCACATTTGCGCAAGCACAATATGATCATCAAGACATATATGCTGGAGAAAGAGGAGAATCCTTGCTGCAATTACTGGTGCAAGATTTTAAACCCAATATGGTAAACGATTATACATCCGGAAGAAATTATATGTTCCAGACAGTTTTTAATAGAAACGATACCATCGAAACGATTTATGCAGGATTAGAAAGATACCTAGATCCACGAGACGAAGCTCCTATCCAGTTTCTTCTTATGGGAGATACAGACTTACGAATCGATACAGAACATTCATATCCTCGATCCAAGGGAGCAGATAGAGATACTGAAGCAGGGAGTAATCTACATCACCTGTTTCCAGCTCGACAGCGGGTTAATTCTGCTCGGTCCAATGTTCCTTTCGGAGAAGTAGATGATAATCAAGCAAGCTCATGGTACCTAGGGTCTTCTACTCAATCCAATGTTCCCGGTCAGAACATAGATGAGTTTAGTGAACTGGGACAAGGAAGATTCGAACCCCGAGAATCTAAGAAAGGAGACATAGCGAGAGCGATATTCTATTTCTATTCCATGTACCGCGAAAGAGCAGAAAATGCAGATAGTGAATTTTTTCCATTGCAAGTGGATGATCTATGTGACTGGCATTTCGATGATCCAGTAGATCAAGATGAGTGGGAGAGAACACACCTCATTGCAGATTTTCAAGACAATAAGACGAACCCATTTATTATCGATTGTTCTCTGGCTTCAAGATTGTATTGTCCGACAATTACAGACGCTTGTGCCTTCCTTACGGATATTGTAGATATAGAAGAAGACGACTCTAAATTGTGGTACACTTCTGGTGGCATAAGACACACACCAGGAAGTACTTTTTCTGGAACATATCAATACTCATTGTTCGATCAAGTAGGACGTCGATGGGCCCATGGAGTAGGTCAGAATGAGGTGTTCATAGAAAGCGATGAGCTGACTCCCGGCATGTACTTTTTCTCCTGGTACGATGGAAAAATCAGACGCACATCTAAGATTATCATTTTTAAATAGTCATGTCTCTTGCAGAGAATCATAGGAAAATCATACATGTGGATATGGATGCTTTTTTTGCTTCAGTGGAGCAGAGAGACAATCCTGACTTAAAAGGCAAGCCGGTAGCTGTAGGTGGAAATTCAGGAAGAGGGGTGATTGCAGCAGCTAGTTATGAAGCTAGGAAATATGGCGTCAGATCTGCGATGCCATCTGGTTTAGCCAGAAGGAAGTGTCCGCACTTGATTTTCGTTAAGCACCGATTTTCTGTCTATAAGGAAGTGTCTCAACAGATCAGAAGTATATTTTATGATTATACAGATCTTGTAGAACCGCTTTCTCTCGATGAAGCTTTTCTCGATGTTACCTTTAATAAGAAAGGGTATAAGTCTGCGATTTATATAGCAAGAGAGATAAGAGCTAGGATACAAGAAGAAACGGACTTGACAGCTTCTGCAGGGGTAAGTATCAATAAGTTTATTGCAAAGGTGGCTTCTGACATAAATAAGCCAGATGGTTTGACGGTTATCATGCCAGATGAAGTAGAATCGTTTATTGAAGAACTGCCTATAGAAAAGTTCTTTGGGGTAGGGAAAGCTACTGCTCAGAAGATGGGTCGACTAGGGATAAAAACGGGGAAAGACCTGAAATCTCAGAATCAGGTGGATCTGATTAAGTGGTTTGGGAAGTTCGGGGTGTATCTATATAAGATTTCTAGAGGTGAAGACTATAGAGAAGTGAAACCACATCGGTTGAGAAAATCGTATAGCTCAGAGCATACTTACAATGAAAACCTGTTGAATCGAGACCAGCTAGAAGAAAAGTTAAATACGTTATCAGAACAAGTATCAAGGGGATTACAGAAGGTAAATCTTAAAGGAAAGACACTTACACTGAAATTTAGGTATGGAGACTTCACCACATATACCAGAAGTAAAACGTTATCACATTACTTTAATGATCTGACGACCATATCTGGACTGAGTCTGGAGCTGTCGACTCACATTCTAGAGCTTGAAAAAGGAATCAGACTGTTAGGTGTAGGACTATCTAATTTAAATAACCAGAATAGTTCTACGCAATTAACCATTGATTTTTAATTTTACAGTGTTATTAAAATTGTAATTATGAAGTCTACTTACTTATATATGTTACTTGTCTTGGTTCTTATGTCTTGTGGCAAGGATCAAGAATCAGAAGATCAAGCACTGATAGAACAATTTATAATTGATAATAATATCAGAGATGTAGAAAGTACAGAAGATGGTATTTACTACTCAATCACTGAACCCGGAACAGAAGAAAGACCTAAAATAACGGACCAGATCACAGTTAATTATGAAGGGTATTACATCGATGGGACGGTATTTGATTCAAGTTTCGATAGAGGAGAGCCACTTACCATAGATCTTTCAAGAACCATTACAGGCTGGAGAAAAGCCATCCCTCTTTTCGGTAAAGGAGGATCTGGAATTATCATGATACCATCGCGATATGGATACGGCGAAGATCCGAGCAACGGGATTAGATCCAATGCAGTATTGGTATTCGAGGTTGAGATTATAGATTTCGAGTAATTCATCTATTCTTTTTTATTACGAGGAAGTCAGAAAGGGCTAGGGCATAACCTATCCTTTAGCTATAGCCATAAGAAGAACAGATACTTTAAGCCCTGGAATTTTTTCCATGGCTTTTGCACAAGATTCTATTGTTGCTCCCGTAGTGATGACATCATCCACAATCAATACGTGTTGATTTACTAATTCATTAATAGATACTACTTCTATAGTACCTAGGACATTTTCAACTCTTTCTATTCTTGATTTCTTAGTCTGCGATGGGGTTGTGCTGGTTTTAATCAACAAGTCTTCTCGCATCGGTACACCTATAACTTCTGAAACAGCCTCTCCAAATATGGCCGACTGATTGTATCCTCTAGACCTATGCCTACTCTTGTGTTGCGGCACAGGGATGATGACATCTGGTTTATGAAATAAATTAGATGTGAGGTATGCACTTCCAGCCATCTTTCCGACTTCGATGGCAATACTTCTGTACCCCTTATATTTTAATCGATGCATCATTTCTTTAACTCTGCCTCTGCTGTCAAAGTAAAATAGGGCAGCAGCATGCTGTACAATGATCCTTCCCCATAAGTGCTTAAGAACTTCGTTTTCTGAATTATCGAAATGATCAGTGAGCGGTAGGTAGACCTTACATCGCAAGCAGAAGGGATGCCCTTCCATAGGCATGTCTCTATGACAGAACATACATAGATCAGGATATACAAGACCTTTAATATTGCGGACAATGTCTTTTAATTTCATAGCACCTTTTCGGATGCTTCTAAAATAAGAAATATGTGGAGGTATCTGATAATGAGGCATAAAAAAACGTCCGCCCCTGGGAAGGGCAGACGCATCAAAACAAAACGAAAAACCAACTTTATCTTATAACAGCTTTATATCTGTTTTTGTTACAATCCTTTTCTTAATTTAATCCTAATGTTTTTTTCATTCCCGCTTCTTCTCACTTTCACTTGTAAATCGTCACCTACCTTAGTAAGTCTCATTTCTTCTTTTATAACGTCGAAACTATCTACTTCGTTTCCTTGGATTGCTATTACAACATCCCCAGGTAATATCCCGGACAATTGTGCAGC